>NZ_VPDM01000041.1:0-22714 GCF_013417645.1 Acinetobacter sp. YH12236 | reverse complement strand
AATAATTCAAGTGAATTTGTTTGAAAGAAGAACTTTAAAAGCTTTATTTTCACCCGATAAAATACCCATAAAACAAGAGGAAGCTCATTTGAGCTTCCTCTTGTGAAAAATTGTGGGACAGCAATGGGAGCTTAACTCCTCTTTTTTTTTATTTCGACGCGATAAACTCTCGAAGTCTATTGCATTCAATCAATGACAGATTTTGATCTGCTTTCCAGGCAATTTATGTTATAAAGTTACATGAGTTAGACATCCACGATGGGTACATGCATATGACTGATCACAGTTCACCTGAAAAATCACCTTGGGGTTGGAAAGCACTGATTATCTTCTGTATTTTAGGTGGATTATTCATGTTGTTTTTCTGGCTTGCGGTCAGTAATGAACCAGACTACATGCCAAGCCAGCAAAAGAAAGAAAATACCCAGCAGCATGCATTTAAGAATGCACCTGCGATGTCTCCAGAAGCTTTAGCCAAAGCACAGGCTGACCGTGAAGCTCGTCAGGCGACCTCTTCATCTCATCAGACTCATGAGACGAGCGTGGAAGAGCACAATATGTCTGCTGAAGAACATGCACAGATGGACAATGCTAGCCATGACGAAAATACCACTCATGGCCACTAAGCAGTTCCAAGATCAAATTTAAAAAAGCGAGGTTTTCCTCGCTTTTTTATTTTTTAGTCTTTTAAGCTGAGATACATATCTATATGTGGAATGCCACAATCCAGATATTCTTCACCCTGCACGTCAAAACCCAAGTTCTGATAAAAGCCAATCGCATGTACCTGTGAAGAAAGCTTTAGGAATTCACGTTGCTCTGTCTTGGCCTGATCAATCACAGCCTGCATGATATTTTGGCCGATACCCGTACCACGTGCCGACTGCAACACAGCTACACGACCAATACTGTGATTTTTTAATAAGCGTGCAGTTGCAACGGGTTGATCCTGTAAATAAGCCACAAAATGCGTAGAGATTGCATCCTCAGCATCCCATTCATCTTCGGGAGCAATTTGCTGTTCCTGAATAAAAACGGCTTCACGTATCACTCTGGCATCTTGGGCTAACTCATCCCAGCTGCCTGACACGATCTTAAGATTGTGATTGTCTAGCATTTAGAACCAATTCCCTGCTGATCCCACTGGTTATTCAATAACAATTCCAGTGAATGTTTTTGAATTCCATACATCTCTTTTAATGCCTGAATCTGGGCGAGAACAGCCTGATCGGGCTGTCCATAATCCTTCCGTTTGGTCGCCAGAATCATTTTATTTTTACTGGTGTGTTCTAGGGCCACAAATTCAAAGACCTTGGTTTCATACCCATACGCCTTAAGCAATAAGGCACGAATGGTATCCGTCAGCATTTCGGCTTGCTGCCCAGCATGGATGCCAAACTGCAACATTGGTGACAGCACTTTCGGACTCTGTAATTGCGGTCTTAACTCTTTATGACAGCATGGAGCACACATGATGATCTGTGCATTCAAGCGAATACCGCTATGGATTGCAAAATCGGTCGCCACATCACAGGCATGCAGAGCGATCATCACATCGAGACGTTCCGGTTCATAGGTACGCACATCGCCCTGGAAGAAATCCAGCTGGCTAAAACCAGATTGCTGCGCGACATTCTGACAGAACTCGACCATTTTCGGATTCAGCTCTACGCCGGTGACATACGGCGTCTGACCATGTTTTTGCATATAATCATATAGCGCACAGGTTAAATATCCCTTACCTGAACCGAAATCGACGATACGTAATCCTTGTTCCTGCGGCTGGATTTGAGCCAGTGCGCCTGAGAAAATCTCGACAAATTTATTAATCTGTTTCCACTTACGCGCCATGCTCGGAATGATCTGGCCTTGCTGATCGGTGATTCCTAAATGCTGTAGGAATACACTGTCCTGATCGACATAACGCTGTTTAACCCGGTCATGGCCCTGCTCGGCTTTTGTCTTTGTAGAGGCAGGTTTAGCTTTACTTCGTGTCAGCATGGCCTTTTTCTTGTTTTTCTTCAGCTGCAATTATCCTGATCGGTAAACAGGTTAGCTTGCTTGCAACAGGCCAATAATTCCGTTACTTGAGTCAAGGCTTCATTCAAAGGATAGTTTTTGGTGACATCCTGAGTCTTGTATCGATAGACACAGCTCAAAACCTTCTGTTCATTGAGCGAAATGACTCTAAAGGTCATTTTCTCCAATTGTTCAAGTTCACCTTTATACTGACTTAAGATCAGACGATCAAAATGATCAGTTTCAAAGGCTTGCTGAAAAGCCTCCAAGAACTGTTGTTCCTGAACCGAGAGACAAGTCGATGTCGACATAAGAAAAACCTGATATGAATTGCTGCTCAAGTTTAATTGTTCTTAACTTAAAAGCAAAATTGAATTATTATACAAGTGTATATTTAAAAAGAATGACAACCATGCAGAATGCTCCCCTAGTTCCAGATTATGATCACAATGAGGAACGGATTAATTATATTAGTCACGGCCTCGGTGCTGCACTGGCTTTAATTGCCGGTATTTTATTGATTATTAAAGGCTCTTATTTGAGTGCCGGACAATGGATCGGCCTTTGGGTCTATGCTTTCAGCATGATTCTGCTGTTTTCCGCTTCGATGCTCTACCATATGTCTACTGCTGCTGACCGACGCTATTTTTACAAAAAAGTTGATCATACGGCAATTTACTACCTGATTGCAGGTACCTATACCCCGTTTCTATCGATTGCGATTCCAACAGCCAAGGCCCAGTATTTACTGATTGCCTTGTGGGTGATTACTGTACTTGGAACACTATTCAAGTTCATTTTCATCAACCGTTTCCAGAAACTTTCTTTGGTCGCTTATCTGGTCATGGGATGGCTGGCATTACTGGTTATGGACGATATGCAGCAGTACTTAAGTGCTCAATCTTTAACCTTTCTGATCATTGGTGGCTTAGCATACACTGTAGGTGCATTGTTTTACGCTTTGAAAAGAGTAAGATATACCCACGCTATCTGGCACATTTTTGTATTGATAGGCGCAGGATCACATTTTCTGTCTATCTATCTTTACGTGATTTAATCATCTCATTTCTTCATTTCAGTGACCCTGAGCGAGTTGAAACGAGAAGATTGCAGTTGTTTTTTTAAAAAATTACGCCTTTTTTAAAAAGATTACGCTTTTAAAACTAAGTTTTTTATTTTTAGTAAGTGTAAGGTTATTCATGGCGTCTTCAGATTCTATCGTTGTAACAGAAACTACAGCAACCAATTCAAAATTTCGTGTTTTAACAGCAAGTTTAGTAGGCACTACAATCGAGTTCTTCGATTTCTATATTTATGCCACAGCTGCCGTTATTATTTTCCCTTATCTGTTCTTCCCTACAAGTACAGATCCTATGACTGCGACTATTCAGTCGCTGGCAACCTTTGCGATTGCCTTTATTGCCCGTCCAATCGGCGCTGCACTCTTTGGTCATCTGGGAGACCGGATCGGACGTAAAGCCACACTGGTCGCGGCCTTGTTGACCATGGGTCTTTCTACCGTTGCCATTGGTTTATTGCCAACTTATGCACAAATCGGTATTGCTGCGCCATTATTGCTGGCTCTTTGTCGTTTAGGCCAAGGCCTTGGTTTGGGTGGTGAATGGTCAGGTGCGGTTCTACTGGCAACTGAAAATGCGCCAGAAGGTAAACGTGCCTGGTACGGTATGTTCCCGCAACTTGGTGCACCAATTGGCTTCATTCTGGCAACAGGCTCATTCTTGACCCTTGGCGCATTCATGTCTGAAGCAGAGTTCATGCAATGGGGCTGGCGTATTCCATTTATCTCTAGTGCGCTACTGGTGATTATGGGTCTATGGATTCGTTTGAAATTGCATGAAACCCCTGCATTCCAAAATGTATTGAAAAAGCAGAAAGAAGTGAATGTACCCTTCTTTGAAGTATTCAAAAAGCATTCTAAAATGCTGGTATTAGGTACCATCGCTGCGATCTGTACATTCGTGGTGTTCTACCTGACGACTGTATTCGCATTGCAATGGGGTACCAAACAGCTCGGCTATACACGTGAAGAATTCCTTCAGTTGCAATTAGTTGCAACTCTGTGCTTTGCTGCGTTCATTCCACTTTCAGCGGTACTTGCGGAAAAATTTGGTCGTAAGACAACTTCAATCGCGGTATGTGTGGTCTCTGCTATTTTCGGTATCTTCTTTGCCGACATGCTTGAATCAGGCAGTACGCTGGTTGTGTTCTTCTTCTTATGTATCGGCCTAGCGATCATGGGTCTAACTTATGGTCCGATTGGTACTGTATTGTCTGAAATCTTCCCGACTTCAGTACGTTATACCGGTTCTGCACTGACCTTTAACCTGGCGGGTATTTTTGGTGCATCTTTCGCACCATTGATTGCAACCAAACTGGCAACAACTTATGGCTTGTCTGCAGTAGGTTATTACCTCACAGCAGCCTCTATCCTGTCATTGCTTGCATTCTTGCTGATCCGTGAAACTAAAAATGATGATGTAAACAATCAGATCTAAAGATCTTGACAGATTAAGTCATCTCAATCAAAGCCAGCAGTTCATGCTGGCTTTTTTTATGATTTCACAACAAAAACTTGCTACTTCTTTGCTGATATTTCGGGAACAATCAAATAAATAAAGCCAGAGAATGAGGCAGAGTGATGCAGGATCTTATTGAGCAACTTACTCAAGAACAGCTGGTGGATATAGTGATTCTGCTAGAGGATGATAAAAAACTAGAAGCCATTCGCTATATCCGGGCGCATACAGCTTTAGATGAATCACAGGCGATACAGGTCATTGATAAAATTGTCAGAGAGCATGATCTGGCGCTGAATCGAGACAATAAAGGCAATATCGGCCCACGCTTTACTGATGATGCTGATGAAAATATTCCGGTGGTAACTACATCTTTGGAAGTTCCAGATCATCCCAACCTTAGCATCGCTAAAGATACTGAGGTGGCTGCACAGCAAGTCGGCAAACGTGTGCCCGGCCGTGAGATTGAAAAGAAAATCTGGATCACCGCAGCCGTTATTTTACTGATTATTATTGTGCTCTGGCTACTGCTTTAACAGCAGCGAATGAATCAGTTTTTTTTAGACCAATTCGATAATATCAATGGTTGGTGGTACGCGAAAACGAAATGGTACCCCTACCATGCCCGTTCCCACGGTCACAAATACATCTGCATGCTCATGCCGGTACAAGCCTTTTTTATGGCCCAGAATGGAAACCTTTTTCATCACATAATCCGTCAGCCAGGGTAACTCGACCTGCCCACCATGCGTATGTCCAGAAAGCATCAATGGTCGTGTTGGCAATTTCGGCACCATATCCACGGTATCTGGATTATGCGACAGAATCACCCAAGGCTTGTCTTGAGGCAGATCCGGCATTGCGCGCATATCGGTTTTTCCAGCCCACAAATCCCCTACCCCGAGCAGACGAAATTCATCAAACTCGACAATCTGCCCTTCAATGTCCATAACCTGATTCACTTCCAGCGCATAACGAAGCAATTCCTGAATCGGAGGGCCAGGATACTGTTCATCATGATTCCCTGTCACCGAATATACCGGCGCATGAATTTCTTTTAAGACCGCCAGCTCCTGTGCCAGTTTATTTTCCGGTTCATAAGTCCAGTCTCCTGCGACCACTACCAAGTCAGGTTTCAGATGATTCAACTTATGTACAATCTGTCTTAACTGGCGTTCATGTCCGGAAAACAGGCCAATATGTAAATCTGCAATCAGGGCAATCCGTACCGGTTTTTTAAGTTTCTGCTGAGGATTGATTTGATAAGGCGTGGTTTTAACCCGAATCAAATGCGGCTCGATAAAACGTGCATAACTGAGTACGGCACTAATCACGAAAATAAAAATAGACTCATGAATCGAATAGTAGCCCATCCATCCTGCATAAATACTGAAGAACACCAACGGAATCAGTAAATAGGCCAGATAGAAAGCCAGCAGGTGACAAAATGCTTTAAAGGGATGAATGGTTTCTGTACGCGACTGACTCGACCAGGCCTGATACACTGCCCAAACGGCAAGAATGGCCATGCCTAGATAAAAATAAAAAAGTACGGAACTGGTATCCCACATAGATTTGCCTTGTCGAGTCGAGGAGCTGATTAGTGGCTTTATATTTATCTTTTCATAGCTGGCAATTATACTCAATCCAAATTTTTCAGTCTTTGATGTTTATGGTAAATGCTCCCCACGCTTCCGCTCACTCAAAACCTTCTGGCTTATCAAAAGCTTACCGCTATAAAGCTGGCATTTTACTGAGCTGCAGCCTGGTACTCGGCATTCCTGCTTGCAGTACGCTGCCTCCGCAAACTGAACAGCCTAGCCGGATGGCATTTGAAACGGATACCTCGCAAACCAGTCTGGCCCAGATTGTTGAGCCCTTACGTCGGCAGAATATTGGCCTGACCGGTTATCACGTGTTGCCAGATCCGCTCGAAGCACTCGCTGCACGTATCCAGCTGATTAATAAAGCAGAACGCAGTCTGGACCTGCAATATTACATCTGGGATAACGACCGTATTGGTGCACTGGCTCTGCATGCCCTCATTCAGGCAGCAGACCGTGGCGTAAAAGTCCGTTTATTGATGGACGACAACAATGCCAAGAAAATGGAAGGTATTTATCTGGCGCTGGACCAGCACCAGAATATTGAGGTCAAACTGTATAACCCCTACCGTTTCCGTAAATACCGTGCCATGGATATGCTGCTGGATCTAAAACGGATCAACCGCCGCATGCACAACAAAAGCTTTATTGCCGATAACCAGATTGCCCTGATTGGTGGCCGTAATATGAGTAACCAGTATTATAACGTCAGTGACAGTTATCAGTTCTCTGATGTAGATGTGATGTTGGTCGGTGCCGCTTCTGATGAAATCATTCATTCTTTTGATGAATACTGGAATGATGATTATGCCTACCCGGTGCGGCAGATCGTTAATCCTCGCCATCACACGCTACGCTACCCGAGCCTGAAACAGCAGCTGGAAGAATATAGCCATGATACTGCAATCCAGAATTACCTGAATCTGGCCAATCGTTCTCAGGCTTTCGATAAATGGCTGGAACACAATATTCAGCTTGATTGGGTAGAAGCTGAAGTCGTTAAAGACCCACCAAGTAAAATCAAGTCAAAGGCTAAAACTGAAGATCACTTGAACTTCCAGTTACTACAGCATCTGGAAAAACCGGAAGAGAGTGTGGATATTGTGTCGGCCTATTTTGTACCGGAAAAACAGGGTGCAGAACGTCTCAAGAAACTGGCTTCAGAAGATGTCAAAGTCCGAGTACTGACCAATTCCTATAAGGCCAATGACGTGCCGCTGGTCCATGCCTTTTATGCTAAATATCGTCAGGAATTGCTGGAAAATGATGTAAAGCTCTATGAGTTTTTGGCCGCGCCAGATGCCGACAACCTGAATGCCAATACTGAAGAGCTGGCACAAAAAGCGAAGGTCAGCTTAAAAGGCCTGAGCCGTTCCAGCCTGCATGCCAAACTGATGGCCATTGACCAGAAACAGGTATTTATCGGTTCTTTTAATTTCGATCCGCGTTCAGCTTATTTGAATACTGAAATTGGCGTATTGCTAAATAGTCCTAATCTGGCCCGTGCAGTACACGAAACCATGGACAAGAATTTAAGCAAGTATGCCTATAAGTTGGTTCTAGATGCCAACCAGAACATTAACTGGAAAATCCACAATGCCAAAGGTGAAACAAAGACCTTTAAAAAAGAGCCAGGAATGAAGTGGTATCAAAAAGCCTCAATAAAATTCCTGTCAATCCTCCCGATCGAAGGTTTTATGTAATGAATATCTCTGAGTATTTCTAATAAAAAAGCCTCTTAATGAGGCTTTTTTAATACTTTGGCTTGCAACCTTTGCAAACCCTCCAGCATATTTTCATGTACTAATGCAGTCAGGCTTTCTACTGTATGCCCTTCAGTCGAAATTGCTGGTAAGGCCATCAGATGAGCTGTCACTTTAGGCATTTCCAGAACATTCTGTACATGTTTGGCAAAACTGATGTTCCCAATAAAAGGCGCCACCATATCCAGTTCACCCTGCTGATTCACATAACAGATCAGACAGATTTGTACCGGACGTTGCGCTTCAATCGCTGCACCCAGAATACGTCCATAAATTTTTTTAATTGAGCGTCCATCAGATGTGGTCGCCTCAGGAAAAAATAGAACTGGAATATTCTGTTTCAGGAAGCCGGTAATCTGTTCACGGATTCTGACCGAATCTCCTGAACCACGCTTGATAAATAAGGTGCCACCACCTTTAGCCAGCTTGCCTAGAATTGGCCAATTTTCAATTTCAGCTTTGGCCAGAAAAAACACTCGCGCGCCTGAACCCAAAACGGCGATATCCAGCCAGGACACATGATTGCTCACCCATAATGCCGGCTCACGTGGAATCACGCCATGGACCTGAACCTCAATATTAAATACCTTGCACAACTGGCGACAGAAATACTGCACATATCGGGTATTGTTCGGATTATTCGGATCTTTATACAAACCATGACGGTAAACCAGATAAAACCCCTGGCTGATGGCTGCTAATGCAGAAGTCGTTTTTCTTGTATAAAGAAAGAATTTTGCAAAACCTTGTATCTCAGGTGATTGATTTTGTACAGTCGAGTTCATAAAAAGATCACTAAATCCTAAACAAGATACAGGGAATATCCACGAATTAAACCCATTTTATACTGTTCATGTCCAACTTGCATTGATAATAAAAAACGACCAAGTACATCTATATTTTCAATTTAAATTCATTAAATGAATTAAATAAAATAAATCAATCGAAATATTAGATTAAAAAGGATGCTCATCATGCAAGATGAAACAGTGAAATCAGCTGAGATGATTCGGCCCTTAAAAGTATTGAGCTATATCTTGGGTGGTACCCTGTTATATACGGCGCTGCTCGTAACACTTGCACAACTGTTTGTCACGGCACTCTAAAACAAAGCCCGCTATTTCAGTATCTGTAAAGTTCATTTTCAACTAAAATGAAGTTTTCAACTGGAGATTGGCCTGAGTGGAATATTTTGAGCAACATCAGGGAAAAGAACGCGTCATACTGGTCAGTGTGAGCGTACAAATGCTGGATGACCTTGATGCTGAAGAGTTTCATCTGTTAGCTCAATCTGCAAATGCCGAAATTCTGGAACATCTCTTTGTTCAACGCTTAAAACCGGATGCCAAATTTTTTGTGGGTTCAGGAAAAGCAGAAGAAATTGCTGAACGGGTCAAAGAATTGGATGCCAATCTGGTCATTTTCGATCATGCGCTGACACCTGCCCAAGCACGTAACCTTGAAAATGTGGTGCATTGCCGGGTGGTTGATCGTACCGAACTCATCCTCGATATTTTTGCACAGCGTGCCCGTACCTATGAAGGGAAACTGCAAGTTGAACTGGCACAATTACAGCATCTGTCTTCACGACTGGTTCGTAGCCGTACCAATCTGGATAGCCAGAAAGGCGGGATCGGTCTGCGTGGTCCGGGTGAAACCCTGCTAGAAACAGATCGCCGTTTATTGCGTATCCGCATGGGGCAGCTTAAAGCTAAAATAGAAAAAGTTCGCCAAACCCGTATTCAGGGCCGTGTTGCACGCCAAAAAGCGGCTGTTCCAACCGTGTCTTTAGTAGGTTATACCAATGCGGGAAAATCTACCTTATTCAATATTCTGGCCGATAGCGATGTTTATGCAGCAGACCAACTATTTGCGACTCTGGATCCAACTTTAAGACGCCTGCAATGGGACGGCGTCGGTAATCTGGTACTGGCAGATACGGTAGGCTTTGTGCGTAATCTTTCGCATTCACTGGTCGAATCTTTTAAAGCAACTCTGGAAGAAACCGTTGAAGCCACCCTGCTTTTGCATGTGATTGATTCCAGCAGTCCGGAAATGCTTGAACAAATTGAAGCCGTTGAAAAGGTGCTCAAGGAAATTGGTGCCGACGTCCCGGTGTTACGAGTTTATAATAAAATCGACTGTAGCGGTGAAGATGCCAAAATCATTTATCGCCAGCCCGGTCAGCCTGAACGGGTCTATGTTTCAGCACATAGTGGTGAAGGTCTGGATCTGTTACGCAAAGCCGTGCATGAAGCATTAATGGGTCAGATTCAGCACTTTGAACTGGTATTGAAACCTGCCTATGGCAAACTGCGCAATCAACTTTATGCGCTGAACGTGATTCAGTCTGAACATTATGATGATGAAGGTCAGTTACATATCGATGTACGGATTGCACCTCCGAAGCTGGAACAGTTGATCAAACAGGCTCATTTACCGATAGAAGAAATTCTGGGATCTCAAGCACTTCAATTCCAGCGTCCACTTGAAGAGTTTGAAATCCAGCGTAAGATCGAGTAAAACTTGATAAGTAAACTTTTAAATGACATCACCAATGAACTGGATAAAACATATTGACTGGCCAGCATGGATCAGCACTCTCCTCTTAATTATTGTATTTCGTGAAGCTTCAGTCTGGCTAATGACCCAGCTAGATCATCCTGAATTGGGCAACCTGGTCGGACTCATCAGCCTGCTAGTCACCTTATTTGCCTGGCGCTATTTTGGCAAAATTCCAGCGCGTCTGGTGGATACTAATAACAAGCTGATGAAAGAAAGTGCCTTCGCTTTTTTACCGATTAGTGCAGGCGCGCTAATTATGTTGATGCATATGGGACAAAAAATTCCGGCCTTTATGCTGGTGTTATGCCTGAGTACTCTGCTCCCTCTTTGGATCTACGCCAAAATGGCAAAACGCTGGTTATAGGAGTCGCACATGTTTTCTGTTCTTTATGGCTTTGCGATTACCTTAATTGCTTATCTGCTTGCCAAACCCTGCAATCGTGTTATTCCGCAAATTCCTGTGATTGTGTTTAGCATGTTCCTGGTGCTGGTGATTTTATTGGTGCTGGGTATTCCTTATGAGCATTATATGGATGAGGTCAATCCACTGTTTAACCATTTGCTTGGTTATGTCACAGTTGCACTGGCGATTCCGCTAGCCGCCATGCGTTATGATGACCTGCCACTGAAAGCTATTGTCGGAATTCTGGTTTTTGCCAGTATCAGTGCGGTCGCCTTACCGATGGGTCTCGCCTATTTACTACATATGTCTTCTGGCGACATCATGGCCTTTGCCACCCGTGCAGTCACGACACCAATTGCAATTAATATTGCGACCTTACTGGAGGCACCTGTTAGTCTGGCCATTCTGATCGTCATTTTGTCTGGCGTAATTGGTGCAGCATTTTCACCATTTATTTTACGACATATCAATGATGAGCGTGCTTCAGGTCTGGCTCTAGGTCTAGCAGCACATGCGATTGGTACAGCTCAAGCCTGGCAGCGTGGCAGTGTTGCCGGACGTTATGCTACGTTTGGCATGGCAGTGAATGCCGTTTTTACTGCGATCTGGTTGCCAACTTTTATACTTTATCTGCAAAAAATGTGACTCATCAATCAATATTTAACGTTTGTTTCTGAATGAAACTATTCTTACTATAGGGAAATAAAGAATTTTTCACTCAGGAACAGACCTATGAAAAAGGTTCAATTATTATCCTTTTTAGCCCTGACCTTTTTCAGTCATCTGGCTTTCGCTTCCGATATTTCAGGCACCTGGAGAAGTATTGACGATAAAACAGGATCAGCTAAAGCGATTCTGGAAATTCGTGAAACTTCAAATGGTGTTTATACTGCCAAAATTACCAAGATTACGCCTCGTCCTGGCTATACACCGCGCGAAACCTGTGTTTCCTGCCCTGCACCTTATACCAATAAACCGATTCTTGGTCTGGATGTACTCACCGGCTTAAAGGATGCAGGCAATAATAATTTCTCTCAAGGTAAATTGATTGACCCTTTATCCGGCAATATTTACAACACCAAAGCTAAATTAAGTGCCAATGGCAAACGTCTAATCCTACGTGGTTATGTAGGTGTTTCAGCCTTGGGACGCAGCCAGACTTGGATTAAACAAGATTAATTCATGACTTAGTGCACAGAAGCTTGCATTTTCATGCATTAAGTTGTATCAATATTAGACAGATGCTTTTTTTATACAATATAAAACATGCATATAAATATTAGATTCATTTGCTTTAACAGGCTTAGCATCAAACGGATTTTGATGCGCAATATAAGGAGATAGAATGCAAGACATTACCATGTTAAAGATCTTACTGAATTTCTCTGCTTTTACTGAAAATTCAGTAACAAAGCAATTAACATCGACAGGTTTCTGTCATGGGGAATCAACAGGCTTAAAGCAGATTGACCGAGCGATCTGCAACGCTCATTACTCTAAAATCAACCAAAATTAAAAAACCACACGCTTGTGTTTGGGATAGTTTGTTTCATCTATGAAAAAAGGATAAATATAAATGAATAAATCTAAATTAGGATTAATGCTCATTGCTACATTCATGACTGGGACCATTTATGCACAAGACTTGACCGGGACATGGCAACAAATCGATGATAAGACTGGTTCACCCAAAGCACTGATTGAAATCCGTCAGGACAGCAATGGTACTTATGCCGGCAAAATTGTCAAAGTAACGCCTCGTCCAGGTTATACCCCACAAAAAACCTGTAATAAATGTCCTGCTCCTTATACCAATCAGCCGATCTTGGGGATGGACGTACTGACAGGTTTAAAACAGGTCGGTGATAGCGTGAATTATGAAAAAGGTCGTGTGATTGATCCATTGGCAGGTAAAATTTACGATGCCAAGGTTCGTCTAAGCAGCAACGGCAAACGTTTAACCCTACGTGGTTATGTGGGTGTTTCTGCTTTAGGCCGTAGCCAGACCTGGATCCGTCAGGAATAAGTTCACACTTTTTCTCAAAGCTGCCAAACAGGCAGCTTTTTTATAAATTTAATTCCATGATTTTTAATTATTTATTGACTATTTGTGCAATCTTCCTAACATGTGCGGGCAATAATGAAAAGTTCTTTGGAATGATGGATATGTTAAAGAAGATACTCCTTGCCACATTGACTACAGGATTCATGATGAACCTGTGGGCTCAAGATATTAGCGGAACCTGGCAACAAATTGATGATAAAACTGGAGCAGCAAAAGCCATCATTGTCATCGAAAAAGAAGCAAATAATACTTACTCAGGCAAGATTGTGAAAATCACGCCACGTCCAGGTTATACACCACGCGAAAAATGTAATAAATGTCCAGCCCCTTATACCGATCAACCGATTTTAGGCATGACTATTCTAAAAGGCCTGAAACACGTTGAAGGCACCAAAAATTATGAAAAAGGTCGTGTCATTGATCCATTGGCAGGTAAAATTTATGATGCCAAGGTTCGTCTAAACAATACTGGCAAGCGTTTAACGCTACGTGCCAGTGTGGGTGTTTCAGTTCTGGGCCGCAACCAGACCTGGATTCGCGCAGACTAATCATCAGCACAATAAAAAAGCCACGTTCAACGTGGCTTTTTTGAGCTTTAAATATTTTAAAATACCGGATTATCGACGGCAAACATTTGCTGGTCTTCCAGTCGATAAGCCATCAGCTGATTACCCCAGACACAACCACCATCGACATTCTGAATTCGCTCAGAAATGGTTTTACCCTGTAAGGCAGCCCAATGCCCAAATACAATTTGATGGGTTGCGGTAGTTTTCGATTCAAATTCAAACCAGGGCTTAAAGCCTTCCGGCATCGGATCATCCAATGAATCTTTAAAACTGTATTCCAGACGTCCTTCTGCGTCAGTTAAACGCATCCGGGTCAGGTAATTCACGATACAGCGCGTACGCTCATGACCTTCTAATTCATCTGACCAGAGTGTAGGCTCTTTCCCAAACATTTCCTTTAAGAAAGCATCCACCACCTCAAAATCATCATGGGCAATAATAGCTTCTACTTCTTTAGCCAATTCAGCCGTCTTGGTTGCATCCCAGATATTGGGAATCCCGGCATGGGTCAGTACCGTCTGTTCATTCGGAAACAGGCACATCGGCTGTTTACGGATCCAGTCAATTAACTCATCACTGTCGATCGCATCAATCACATCACGGACATTGTCCTTGTCTTTAATCGGCTTGATGCCACGTGCATAAGCCAAAAGAGTCAGATCATGGTTACCGAGTACTGTTGCCGCCACGCCATTATCCGCCAGCTTTTTAATAAAGCGTAATGCACCCAGCGAGTTTTCCCCTCTAGCCACCAGATCACCAGCAAACCAGATAAAGTCCTGATCAGGATCAAAACGGATTTCTTTCAGCAGTGCTTTCAAGGCTTCAAAACAGCCTTGCACATCACCAATCACATAATTGTATCGAACAGTGCGAGTCATTATTCTTAAGCTACCATTTGATCAGATAAAGCCACAAATTGGGCAAGTGTAAGTGTCTCTGGACGTGCCATTGGATCCACACCTGCCTTTTCAAAACCATCTTCAACCAGCATCCCTTTCAGGCTATTACGCAAAGTCTTACGGCGCTGGGTAAATACATGCGATACCAGACGAGCCAAAGCTTTTTCATTTTTTGCCACGATCGGTTTTACATCATATGGCTCCAAACGGAACACGGCAGACGTCACTTTTGGTGGCGGATTGAAAGAGCCTGGCGGCACTTCAAACAGGAAAGTCGGTTTGCAGTAATACTGAATCATTACCGACAAACGACCATATTCTTTGGTGTTCGGTGATGCAGTAATACGATCAACCACTTCTTTTTGCAGCATGAAGTGCATGTCTTTCACTTTGTCACCGAATTCCAGGAGATGGAACAACAGTGGTGTCGAAATGTTATAAGGCAGGTTTCCGACTACACGTAACGGACGGCCTTCTTCAAACAAATTGGTGAAATCGTATTTCAGTGCATCTGTTTCAATAATGGTTAAACGTTCAGGATGCGGCACACGACCCGGCAAACCAGCGGCCAAGTCACGGTCCAGCTCAAGTACAGTCAAGGCATCACATTCACCAATTAAAGGTGATGTCAAAGCAGCCAGACCCGGACCAATTTCAACAATATTTTCGCCTGCACGCGGATTTACCGAACGCACAATTTTAGCAATGACACGTTGGTCATGTAAGAAGTTTTGACCAAAACGCTTACGCGTGTGATGCCCTTCATCTTTTGGGTTTAAGGCATTAATCTGATACATAGACATTTCCAACGTGTAATAAAGACGAGATCATTGACGCGCTAAATCCAGCGCCAAATCCACAGCCACATGTAAGCTTGAGCTTTTCGCAAGGCCTGTACCTGCGAGGGAGAGTGCTGTGCCGTGATCGACAGAAGTTCGGATAAACGGTAAGCCCAAAGTAATATTGATGGCTTCACCAAAGCCCTGAGATTTTAACACAGGTAAGCCCTGATCGTGATACATCGCCAGAACAGCATCGGCATCTTTCAAGTTTTCAGGAGTAAATAAAGTATCTGCAGGCAAGCTCAGGCTCATATTGATACCTTGAGTACGGTAAGTCTCCAGTACTGGATTGATGACTTCAACCTCTTCCATCCCCAGATAACCGCCCTCACCTGCATGTGGGTTTAAACCACAGACCAGAATATGCGGATGTTCAATTTTGAATTTGGATTTCAGGTCGTGAATCAGGATATTAATCACCTGATGCAGGCGTTCCGGAGTAATCGCATCAGCAACTGCACGAAGTGGAAGATGTGTGGTTGCTAAAGCCACGCGCAAGGTTTTGGTTGCTAACATCATCACCACACGCGGTACACCTGCGAATTCCTGGTAATACTCGGTATGACCGCTAAAATGGATGCCTGCATCGTTAATTACCGACTTTTGCACTGGTGCAGTCGCTACACCCACGCTTTTATTCGTCATAGCATATTCAGCTGAACGACGTAGCTGCTCCAGTACATAAGCGGCATTATGGCTATTCAGCTGTCCTAGTACTACCGGCTCTTTTAAAGGCACGTGCTCGACATAAAGCTGACCTTTTTCTGAAGAAGTCGTTTGCCCTGTATATTCAATCAGTTCAACCAGAAGTTTTAACTGCTGCGCCCGTTGACGGAGCATTTCCAGATCGGCAAGTACCACCAATGGACGTTCATCAATACGATCCGCCAAACTCAGGCAGATATCTGGACCAATTCCGGCAGGTTCACCACTGGTAATATATAAAGGCAGCATGACTTTCTTCTGTATTATCAATTGTCCTTATTTTAGTACAAATTTCACAGGGAAAGTTCTAGATAAAGGTTTAGATGATGTTTATTCAAATAATACTGTACCTTTCTCATTATATTAAAGAGAGATAAAACCGGACTGACATCAATGAACCCTATAAAGAGTTTCGGGCAATCATCTCAATACTCGACATGTTTAGCTTTTGGCATTTTCAGGGAAGATTGCCTCAAGTTTAGAAGGCAAACCTAGGTAGACTCGAAGACAGGCCATTTGTTAAAGAAATACATATTAAAAAACAACCGTGTTCATTCATACAAAGATGCGCCCCTAGTCTTAGGTCCATTTTATTATTTAATGATTAAGCATATGTGTTTATAGGCTAAAAATCCTACTGGTCATTTATTGAAAGACGTTGTAAAATACAGCGCTTGAAATTTTATATTTTCATTGTGGTTCTCCCGGCTTTCGGGTAGAATTCGGTCTCCTTTTGTTTGGACAGCTTCCATAGTCCAAACCAACTATAATAGGTAGTGGTTTAATGAAAACTCTCAGCGCTAAGCCAGCTGAAGTTCAACACGACTGGTACGTTGTTGATGCTTCTGGCAAAACTTTAGGTCGTCTCGCGACTGAAATCGCTCGTCGTTTACGCGGTAAGCATAAAACTTCTTATACTCCTCACGTTGACACTGGTGATTACATCGTTGTTATCAATGCTGAGCAAGTTCAAGTGACTGGTAACAAATCACTTGACAAGAAATACTATCGCCATACTGGTTTCCCTGGTGGTATTCGTGAAACTAATTTTGAAAAATTAGTTGCTCACAAACCAGAAGAAATTTTCCAACGCGCTGTAAAAGGCATGTTGCCAAAAGGTCCTCTTGGTTATGCAATGATCAAAAAAATGAAAGTGTACGCTGGTACTGAGCATCCACATACTGCTCAACAGCCACAAGTTTTGGACATCTAAGGGATACAGCACATGGCTACTAACTATGGTACAGGTCGCCGTAAGACCGCAACTGCACGTGTTTTCCTATCTGCTGGTACTGGTAAACTCGTAATCAACAACCGTTCTTTAGAACAATACTTCGGTCGTGAGACTGCTCGTATGGTTGTTCGTCAACCTCTAGAGCTTCTTGAAGCGACTGAGAAATATGACCTTTACATCACTGTTGCAGGTGGTGGTATCGGTGGTCAAGCAGGCGCTATCCGTCACGGTATTACTCGTGCACTGATCGCTTCTGACGAAACTCTTAAACCTGCTCTTCGTCAAGCTGGTTTCGTTACTCGTGATGCTCGTGAAGTTGAACGTAAGAAACTTGGTTTACGTAAAGCTCGTAAACGTCCTCAATTCTCTAAACGTTAATTCGTTTACCGAATCGGACAAAAAACCCTGGTGTATACCAGGGTTTTTTTATGGCTTGAAAATGACCACTTAATATTATTTTTATTGTCATTGTTCATGCACATCCTTACCCCATACCCCTTCATGACACCAGAAGGATTTGGTCAGATAATAATTCGCAACACCGATGATAATAAACAGAATGATTAAGCCAAAATTCATGATCATGTTGTTCTGCTCCTTTCATTTTTTTCTCTACTCTACCCTGCCTTAGTCCAATTGGCTTTTTATGCTTCGTGCTTTTTAGGTTGATTTTTAGTATCCTAGTCTATTCATTAGAACTTAATCAGGATTTATGTCAGTCGAAAGCGCGCCACTTCAAGGACTCACCTTATATAGCCATGCCGATGACTTTCGTTCCCATTGGATTCGCTACGTACTTGCCGAAAAGCAGATTAAATATAACCTGATCCTGGTCGATAGTGATGATGAAGATCTGGCCAGCCTCAATCCTTATAACCAGCTGCCCATGCTGATTGAAAATGATTTAAAATTGTTCAATACCAGCATCATTTCAGAATATATAGACGATCGTTACCGCCAGAACAAGCTCTATGCAGATGCCCCTATGCCACGTGCGGAACAGCGGCAATATATCTGGCGTTTTGAAAATGACTGGCTCAAACTGGCCGATATCATGTTATGCCACCCAGATACTTTGGATGCTGCAGCCAAAGTGAAGGCACAAAAACAGCTGCATGATATCCTGATTTCATTAACGCCCTTGTTCCAGCATTTTCCTTACTTTATGTCGGAACAATTCAGCATTTTAGATTGTATGCTGGCTCCCATTTTCATTCGACTTAAAAGCATGGGAGTAGAATTACCTCGACAACAATGTCGTCCATTTTATTTATATTGCCAGCGAGTTTTTAGCCGTCCTGCATTTGCAAAATCCATGACCTTGCAGGAAAAAAACCGCTACCAAGAGCAAATTAAACCTGTAGAGAAACATCATGTCTGAACAAGAATTCAACTTAAGTCCTACCCGTCCCTATATGGCACGTGCAATCTATGAGTGGATTTGCGATAACAATATGACGCCTTATCTGCTGGTCGATGCTACACGTCCAAACACCATGGTACCCGAGCAGTTTATTAAAGATGGCCAGATTGTCCTGAATATTGTGCCGCATGCAGTTCATGCGCTGAATATGGATAATGAAGCCATCACCTTCTCAGCACGTTTTGGTGGTGTATCACGTGATATCTATGTACCGATGGCAGCAGTCCTCGGGATCTATGCACGTGAAAATGGTCAAGGATTATTCTTTGATCCAAATGAATATGAGCATACACAAAATGATGAAGATGCTTTAAAATCAAGCACTGAAGAACAGCCTGAACCCGCAAAGAAAAAACCAACCCTAAGGTTATTAGATTAAAAATAATGGAGTAAGTGAATGGCTTTTGATTTAGTACAATATTTTGTTGAACAGATAGAAACTCAAAAGCCTGAGCTTCTACAAAGCTATACAAAAGAAGAAAGACGTAAATATATTTCAGAAATCAATGCTCTCACTTTAGGCAAACTGATTAGCGAATGGCGCAATAACCCGCAAAAAATTTATAATGAAATAAAACACCCAGATGAACTTTATATCCTGGAAATCGCCCGTCACCTGACTACCCGAGTGGAAAACCAGTCAACTTTACCAAAACCCGAGCTGGAACAGCTCACGTCTGAAATTTTCCATTTTCAGCTGACTGAATTAAAGCAGTTACATGATACTGGCAATCATAATCAGACCAGTATCCAAGAGCTGCTAAAAGGACAAATTGAACATTTGTCTGGCCAGGCAGATGATTGGGTTTGGACAACAAATAACCTAACAGAACTCAAAGGCTCTAAACCAATTCATGAAGAAGAGCTATCATTAGAAGCATCAATGAAGGAGTTTAGCCAAATGGTTCATCAAAATAGCCAGCATCATGATGTTGAAGAAGTTGCTGTTGTAGAAACACCAACCTGGGCAAAAATCGTTGAGCCAGTGGTTGCGCTTGCGATTCTTTGGGTATTGATTGATGCAGTATTACGCGTATTTGCATAAATACTTCAACCTCAAAAATTCAGTTTTACTAAAAGCCAATGAGATATTGGCTTTTTTTATTCTTTAAATTTATCAGGGAATAAAGTGAATCTATTTTTTCAACTGAAATTTTTACCTAATTAGTTCCATAATCCATTCAAAATATTTTATTACATCTTTTAGATTAAGGTGAGATTATAGATTAAAAAATAATCACAAAATCATTTCACATATCCTTAAATAAAAAGATAAACGCATCACATAATTAAAAAGTACAAGTTAAAAATTAAGATATAAAGTAAAACATTAAATTTTATATGGTTTTTATTTCAATTGTAATTTACTCCCCCATTTTTATAATGAATTTGAATGAAAAAGATAATATTCGAACTTCATTAAATACAACTATCGCATCAACTATTTTTATAACAGGGAAATAATTATGGCTAAGGTAACCTAAGATACACTTACAGACATTGATGGTTTCGTTGCTGCAGCATTAGCTGATGGTGAAAGCGGCTTGGCTTTAGCAACTCAAGGTGGTGGCAATATCGATCTTGAACTTGCAGCAGCCGGCAATACAGAAGTGGTTCGCGCAAAACGCCGTGTAGCGAATTCATTAAATCTGAATGACTCGATTGAAGATATTCTGATTACGCTGGGCAAGCAATATCATCTCATTCGCCCACTCGAAAAGAATAATAATGTATTCCTGTATCTTGTACTGGATCGTTCTAAAGCAAACCTGGCTATGGCTCGTCATGAGCTTAAATCTTTTGAACAAGGTTTAGACTTTAGCTAATACACAGTTTTCCCCTTTATTTCATGCGATAAAAGGGATTCTTATACGCTTCACCCAATAAAATATAAACTTTAATCGAGACTTAAAATGCATAGGCATTATATTCATATTGGAATAGCAGATTTAAGTATTCACGATGCAGATGAACTAAAAAAGACTTTACAGCACATCACTCCTGATCATTTTATCCTGCAATGGAACACTGCTTCCGATCCTCATCTCGATTGCCTGTTTGTATATGAATACTTTCTTGAAACAGAGGGTATTCAACGTGTTCTCAAAAACCAAAAATGCCCTTATTTATGCATTTCTAAAAATACTCAATACTCGAACCAGATTATAAATAATACGCTCGCTTTACCCCTGCAAAATACACGAAATCTCAAGCACTGGTTTGAGCAAAACGTCCTAAATTCAGAAATTACCTCAGAAATAGAAGAACCTATATTTTCAGCCCCCGTTCAGAGCCAGGAATCTTCTAACCATCCTTACACCATTAACTTTTTTAAAGAGATGCTGCATCCTGAAAAAGGTAAATTACATCTCTATGATCAGCATGGCACCATTGCCATTATTGACTCAGCAAAAAACCTGGCCTGGTTAAACAAAGACCGGGCTGAAACTGGCACAGACTTTTCTTTTCAATATGACTTCGCATCTACTAGCGACCTCTTAAAAGTTACACGTAGAGAAACGCAGATTCTCCAAGACTGGTTATGGAATTTTTTCTGGAACTCGCCTAGTTTTGCTCAGATCGCACCTGAAGATGATCACTATAAAATTCACTACTGGCCAAAGCCGGCTCATTCGCTGCATAAAAAACGTATTTTTCAGATATCAGCCTGTTTTATTCAAGGGGCTAAAATTTCAAAAATTGCTGAACAACATGCAATTTCTTTACTCACGCTTCGACAATTTATCGCAGCCAGTATGGCTTCAGGAAATATTGAAAAAATTAATGCTTGGGAAAGTCGCTATCGCACCACTGAGCCAGTTGAAAGAACAGAACAGCAAAATTTCATTAAAAGCTTTTTTGGAAAGCTTCGATTTAAATTTGGATTTTAATAAAGTAAATACTTATGATTTTACAACAATATAAAATCGTTTTTGCGGGCTCCATGGGCGCAGGTAAAACAGCCGCGATACGTTCATTAACTGATATACCAGTGTTACTCACTGAGGCACTGAATACTGACGACCGCAGCCATACAAAAATGGAAACCACGGTAGGAATCGATTATGGTGAGATCACATTAGAAGATGGAACCAAAATTGGCCTGTATGGGACGCCTGGACAAAGTCGCTTTGACTTTATCTGGCCTGTCATCTGTCAAGGCGCACTAGGTGCCATTATCCTTATTGATCATACAGTGAGTGATCCGATCCAGGAACTGGAAAGCTATATCGAAGTATTCCAGGAATATACCCATAATATTGCCATTGGGATTACGCACAGTGATCTTGAAAGCCCTCATTTTACCCAGATTTATAAGGACTGGCTGATCCAGCAGGATCTCTATACTCCCCTCTTTTTTGTAGATGCACGTCAAAAAGACGACATCTTACTTCTCTTAGAAGCCCTCATTACTTCAATCGAAGTCAACCATAACCTCATGAGCTAAGGATTAAAGCATGCTCACTATACAAGAAAGACGTCAAGCCCCAGAAGCCCTCGTACAGCATGCCAAACAGCAAATTCAGGAGATTATTAGCAATGTTCGTGGCGTATATTATGTAATGGTCTGCTCAACAGATGGGTTTGAATTGGCCACAATTCATAAGAAAGACAACTATAACAATAGCAAGCTTGCTGCTGTGAGCAGTTCGATTTTAGCGATGGTTTCTGCATTTACTAAAGAGATCCATCTTACTGGCTGTCAGAGTATTACTTTGGATGCAGAAAATGGAAAAGCCATTTTGACAGCAGTTGCAGCACCGAAACACCCTCTTATTCTGGTCACTTTAGCTGAAAAAGACATTTTATTGGGTCAGGCCCTGTATATGCTGAAGAATGCCACACAGTCCATTATCGCTGCAGATCAATAAATAGATAGATTCAAAAAAGGCTTAAATTTATTTAAGCCTTTTTCTATTTCATCTTTATTTTTTCTATAAAAAAAGCCCCCTGCATGAGCAGAGGGCTTTTGGAATAATGAGCTGGCGATGACTTACTCTCACATGGGAGACCCCACACTACCATCAGCGCTAAGAGGTTTCACTTCTGAGTTCGGGAAGGGATCAGGTGGTTCACTCTTGC
>NZ_VPDM01000040.1:0-23446 GCF_013417645.1 Acinetobacter sp. YH12236 | reverse complement strand
AATGGAAAAATCTAAAAGGTATGTTTTACCGAAAAAAAGAAGTAGAAACTACCCACGAGTTGTGAAAGGGAAACCACAGAAATACCCAAAAAAATGCCAGTCAATCTCTTAACTGACTGGCATTACTCATTTGAGGGCTTTTTGTTCTTTATTTCTTTTGTGAAACACAGCCTGTTTCATAGGTAGTTCCCAAATCCTGAAGGGATTGAGTAAACTGATTATCCAGTGTACTCACAAACCGGAATTCATCCTGCGCTGTCGCAAGATGCAGATTCTGTTCTGATAGATACTTTAACTGCTTTAAACCGGTTGCATATTCACAGGCTTTAGCAATCATAAGTGCAGGATGCTCACGTCGGTCTACCGATGAGTTCAACACGGCAAGTTTTAGCTCTAACTCATCATATTTTTGTTTGGTTTGCGCCTTAAATTCAGCCTGACTCAGTGGTTTGGCCCAAGCTGAAACAGATAAGCCCAAAATTCCAATGGCTATAATTAATTTATGCATTTTCCCCTCAACAATAAAAATTACATACGATTTATCTAAGTTATTGAATATTTATAGCATAAAGCTACTTTTAATAAATACGAGCAATAAAAAAGCCAGAACTGGTCCGGCTTTGAAAACTTACTTCATTGAATTTTCTACCGATGAGTATGAATTGACATCACAATACCCATCCCTGCCAACATGGAAATTACGGCTGTACCACCATAACTCATCAATGGCAAAGGGTCACCCGTTACAGGTAAAATCCCACTGACCATGCCTGAGTTTAAAAACACGAAGAAAAAGAAAGTCAGTCCGATCGCACCGGCATACAAACGGCCAAAGTTATGAAAGCTATTCATGCCAATAATCAGACAGCGAATAATAATGGCCGTAAACAGGCTGAATAGCAGAAACACCCCGATAAAACCAAATTCTTCGGCATAAGTCGACATGATGAAGTCGGTATGATGTTCAGGTAAATAACCTAGATGAGACTGCGTACCTTGTGAGTAACCTTTTCCCATAATCCCGCCCGAACCGATGGCAATTTTGGACTGGATAATGTTCCAGCCTGCGCCCAAGGCATCCGATTCTGGATCGAATAAAGTCAGAATCCGTTTCTTTTGATATTCCTGCAACAAGAACATCCACAGTAGCGGCACTGCAACGGCCAAAGCAGCAAAGGCTCCAGCAATTAGACGCCATGACATGCCACTTAAGAACAGTACAAAGATTCCAGGAATCACCAGACCGATATTTAGATCGGGTTGTAATGCCACCAGTACAAAAGGTACGCCTAAAATCACCAAGGCGCCGACAATATCTAGAAATTTTGGCGGGAAAGGTTTACGGGCAAAGTACCAGGCCATCATCAGTGGCATGGCAAACTTCATCACCTCACTCGGCTGCATACTCCCCACACCCGGCAACGTAATCCAGCGGGTTGCCCCCAGACGCTTTTCACCAATCACAAAGACCAGCAGCAGCATAAAGATACCGAACATATAAAAATATGGACTGGCAGCCTGATAGACCTTGGGTGGTACTTGGGCACAGATAAACATTACCACAAAACCCACACCAAAACTGATCGCCTGGCGAATCACCATCCCCGAATCTTCAGAGGTGGCACTGTAAACCACCATCAGACCCAAGATCGCATTTAAAATCAGGAAACAAAGCAGCCATGGATCAAGGTGCAACTTGGTCCATCGGGAGGCATTCTGGGGATTAATACTACGACCATCGCGTGCGGACTGCCGCAAAAAACGATACTGCTGTGAAGGGATCATTGGCCCACGGGTAGAAAATTCATGATGGCAAAATTATAAGTTAAAGTGCTCCGGAATAAATCGCCATTGACCGATTTATTCCATTTTTATTGCAATATATTTAGCGCTGGACAGCCAGAATCAACTTCGCCAGTTCCAGATCATCTGGATAGGTAATTTTAATATTATCGGAACGCCCCTGTACTACTTGGACGGGTTCATCTATATGTTCCAGTGCACTGGCTTCATCGGTAATGGTAGCACCATCTGCGAGTGCCTGCTGAATCGCACGCTTCAAAGTTCCAAGTTTCGCCATTTGTGGTGTTTGCGCCTGCCATAATGTCGAACGATCCACTGTCATTTCAATACCATGATCCTTTACGACACGTTTTAAGGTATCCCGTACCGGAATGGCCAGAATCGCAGCCTGATCAGTTTGAATTGCTGTATTGACCAGATCAATCAGGGAGCTTTGACTCACACAAGGACGGGCTGCATCATGCACCAAAACCCAATCCTCTTCTGAAGCAATCTCAGATAAATATTCCAAGGCATTTAGTACAGAGTTGACGCGCTCTGCACCGCCCAAGCAAAAATGTGCTTTATCCAGATGAGAAAGTGGCAGAGTCTTGGCAACATCATCCTGTGCACCAATCGCAAGGACATAACCTGCTAATGGCAATTGATTCAGACGGGAAACCGTGTGTTCAAGAACGGTCCGTTCCTGAATCATCTGGTATTGTTTAAGTTCGGTTTTGGAAAATCGGCTACCGGAACCTGCAGCTGGTAAAATGACCCACAATCTATGGTGTTGTTGGAACATCAGCTGATTCATTGGTTCTCAGGTCTACTTTATTCGGATTAAGATAAATCGGTTTATATTGAGTACTAATAGTGCTCATTTGCACAAAGGTTTCATGCGGCTTGATCAAACCTAGATCGAGACGGGCATGCTCTTCGATGGCTTCAATACCATTCTTCAAATCATAAACTTCTGCGGCCAGAACGCGATTACGTTCTTTCAGTTCTTCATTCAATTCTACTTGTTGCTGAATTTTCTGGGTCAATGCCTGATGGTCATTATAACCACCCTCACCGAACCAGTATAAATATTGAAACCCTGCGATCAAAACGATCGCAAGGCCCAACAGTACTTTACTCATCAAGGAGTCGAATACATTTAACATTGACATAAGTCGCTTAGTTCAAACCTTTGAACTCAGCTTTACCGCGATATGCAGCTTGAGTCAATTCTTCGATACGAAGTAATTGGTTATATTTCGCTACACGGTCAGAACGGCAAAGTGAACCAGTCTTGATTTGACCTGCTGCTGTACCTACTGCAAGATCTGCAATAGTAGAATCTTCAGTTTCGCCTGAACGGTGAGAGATTACAGTAGAGTAACCATTTGCTTTCGCAAGGTAGATTGCATCTAAAGTTTCAGTCAATGTACCGATCTGGTTGTACTTGATCAGGATTGAGTTACCTACTTTCTCGTTGATACCGCGTTGAAGAATCTTAGGATTCGTAACGAACAGGTCATCACCCACCAACTGGATTTTATCGCCAAGGATAGAAGTCAGGTAAGACCAGCCTTCCCAGTCAGATTCGTCCAGACCATCTTCAATCGAGATGATAGGGTATTGATTTACCAGACCTGCAAGGTAGTCAGCAAACTGGTTGCTTGTGAACGATTTGTTGCCTTCACCAGCCAGGATATATTGACCATCTTTGTAGAATTCTGAAGATGCACAGTCAAGCGCAAGCATAATATCAGAACCAGCCTTGTAACCAGTTTGCTCGATTGCAGACAGGATCACAGTAATAGCTTCTTCGTTAGAACGAAGGTTTGGCGCAAAACCACCTTCATCACCAACTGCAGTGTTCAAACCTTGTTTCTTCAAAACTGATTTTAAAGAATGGAAGATTTCAGCACCAGCACGTAACGCTTCAGAGAATGAAGTGAAACCTACAGGCTCAATCATGAATTCCTGAATATCAACAGTGTTGTCTGCGTGAGCACCACCGTTCAGGATGTTCATCATTGGAACAGGCATAGTCAAAATCTTTTGACCACGAAGATCTGCGATATATTGGTAAAGCGGCGTTTTCTTTTCTTCAGCAGCAGCACGCGCAGCAGCAAGAGATACTGCCAAAGTTGCGTTTGCACCTAATTTTTCTTTGTTTTCAGTACCGTCTAAAGCGATCATCGTATTATCGATGTCTTTTTGTTCGAATACTGATTTACCCACTAACGCATCACGAATCAGAGTGTTTACGTTGTTAACCGCAGTTTTAACACCTTTACCTAGGTAACGTGCTTTATCGCCATCACGAAGTTCTAAAGCTTCACGAGAACCAGTTGAAGCACCAGATGGTGCACATGCACGGCCAACTACGCCAGATGCCAGGATAACGTCTGCTTCGATGGTTGGGTTACCACGAGAGTCCAAAATTTCACGTGCACGAATGTCAACGATTTGGCTCATGAACAATTCCTCAGTTGATTAATAACAGGATGCTTAAAACTGCATCAATGGGTATCTAATTTTTCAAATCCTTTCACTAGAGTATCCAGCTCTTTTAATTGAGCCAGGAATGGTTCTAGTTGAGATAAACGCAAGGCACAAGGACCATCACATTTTGCCACATCCGGATTTGGATGAGCTTCCAGGAACAAACCTGCAAGACCTGTTGCCATACCGGCACGCGCCAGTGTAGTAATCTGCGCACGACGACCACCGGCAGAGTCAGCACGACCGCCTGGAGTTTGTAATGCATGTGTTACATCAAAGAATACTGGCACGTTCATTTCTTTCATGATGTCGAAGCCCAGCATGTCTACAACCAGATTGTTGTAACCAAAAGCAGAACCACGCTCACAAAGAATCAGCTTGTCATTCCCTGCTTCCAGACACTTATGCAAAATGTGGCGCATTTCGTGCGGAGCAAGGAACTGGGCTTTCTTGATGTTGATAATGGCATCAGTTTTTGCCATCGCTTCAACCAGGTCAGTCTGACGACTTAAGAATGCAGGTAGCTGGATAATGTCAGCAACTTCTGCCACAGGAGCAGCCTGATACGGCTCATGTACATCAGTGATAATTGGCACATTAAAATGTTTTTTAATGTCGGCTAACCACTCGATTCCTTTTTCCAGGCCAGGCCCACGGAATGAGTTCAGGCTTGAACGGTTGGCTTTGTCAAAACTTGCTTTAAAGACATATGGAATATCTAAACGTTTGCAGATATCAACATAAGTCTCTGCAATTTCAAAAGCCAGGTCTTTCGACTCAAGTACGTTCATGCCGCCGAATAGTACAAATGGCAAGTGGTTTGCCATTTGTATATCGCCTAAACGTACAATTTCTTGTGGTTTTAATTGTGACATTTAAACTTCCTAGTTGTGTCTTAAACTCGCATTATTTAGTTTTTTGGTACTGTTTTTTCGCAGCATCAATGAAACCGGCAAATAATGGATGTCCATCACGTGGCGAGCTGGTAAATTCCGGGTGGAATTGTACTGCAATAAACCAAGGATGTGCAGGAATTTCAACAGTTTCTACCAGGTGTTGCACTGGAGAATAACCAGAAATCTTCATGCCTTTTTCTTCCAGCACTGGGATATAACGGTTGTTCATCTCGTAACGGTGACGGTGACGTTCGATAATTTCATCCGCACCATACACTTCAGCAGTCTTGGTACCCGGTACCAGTTCAGACTTCTGTGCACCGAGACGCATAGTACCGCCAAGGTCAGAATCTACTGAACGCTGTTGAACTTCACCGCGCTCATCTAACCATTCAGTGATCAGACCAATCAATGGAGATTTGGTTGAACGGTTGAATTCTGTTGAAGTCGCATCAGTGATA
Source organism: Acinetobacter sp. YH12236 (assembly GCF_013417645.1). Lineage (NCBI taxonomy): Bacteria > Pseudomonadati > Pseudomonadota > Gammaproteobacteria > Moraxellales > Moraxellaceae > Acinetobacter > Acinetobacter sp. YH12236. Next base: position 17,808 of record NZ_VPDM01000040.1, on the reverse strand, counting down.
CCCGCCACATTACGTGCATATTCGATCACTGCAAGCTGCATACCTAAACAGATGCCCAGGAATGGAACACCGTTTTCACGTGCAAAACGAATTGCTTTCATTTTGCCTTCAGTACCACGTTCACCGAAACCACCTGGAACCAAGATTGCATCCGCATCTTTCAATACTTCATTGACATCTTGGCTTTCAAGCTCTTCAGCATTGACATAGTCGATCTGAACTTTCACGCGGTTTTGAATACCGGCATGTAAAAGTGCTTCGTTCACAGACTTATAGGCATCTGGAAGTTCAACATATTTACCAACCATTGCCACACGAACGGTGTATTCAGGGTTCAGTAAAGCTTCTACCACATTATCCCAGTCAGACAGGTCTGCTTCTGGAAGATTGTCATAGCCGAAACGTTCACAGATGAGATCATCAACGTTCTGTTCATAGAAAGTACGTGGAATCTGGTAGATCGTACGTGCATCTTTACACACGACTACTGCACGCGCTTCTACGTTAGTGAACAAGGCAATTTTACGCGTCGTATCTGCATCAACATCATGTTCAGTACGGCAGATCAAAATGTCTGGTTGAATACCAATAGACAGAAGTTCTTTTACTGAGTGTTGAGTTGGTTTAGTTTTTAATTCTGCTGCAGACTTAATGTATGGGAGTAACGTTAAGTGCATCAGCATCGTACGTTTATGACCAAGTTCAACCATTAACTGACGTACAGATTCCATGAATGGGAGAGATTCAATGTCACCTACAGTACCGCCGATCTCAACGATCGCAACGTCATAACCTTCGCCAGCGCGAAGTACACGTTCTTTGATGTTGTCAGTAATGTGTGGAATAACTTGTACAGTACCACCCAGGTAGTCACCACGGCGTTCTTTATTCAGAACATCCTGGTAAACACGGCCTGATGTAAAGTTATTCAGTTTGGTCATTTTCGCACGACGCAAGAAACGTTCGTAGTAACCCAAGTCTAAGTCTGTTTCAGCACCGTCTTCTGTAACAAAAACTTCACCGTGCTGGAATGGGCTCATAGTCCCTGGATCGACATTAATGTATGGATCCATTTTTACCATGGTCACTTTTAAACCACGGGCTTCTAAAAGTGCAGCAACAGAAGCAGCTGAAATACCTTTACCTAGTGATGAAACAACACCACCAGTCACGAAAATAAAATGGGTCATTGGGTTTCTCGTACAATCGAGCCTAAATCGGCCTGCAATGTTGCGCAATTTTACTTTACCTTGTACCAATAAAGCAAAGTCAATCCGCATCAAATCAAAGAACAATAAACAATTGACTATTCTAACAGCAATTCCTGAAAAAAATTACAGTAAGTTCATATGATTTATATATTGGATTTTGCTGCTATAATAGGAACATTCACACCCTACACTATTCTGTTTGATGCAATGATGATGAAGAAACTTTTAATCTGTACCCTGATCCTGACTGGCCTTACACTGACTGGTTGTGTAAAAAAAGAAGCTCCAAAAGAAGAAGAACAAACCGAAGTTACTCCAGCATCTGAAGTGGTTGCTTCGGAACCTGTACAACTTGAGCCTGTTGAACCATTAGAATCAACACCAGTTGAACCGGTTGAAGAAGCACCAGCAGCACCGACTGTTGAAATCCAGCGCGAACAAACTGCGAATACTACGACTGAAATTCGCCGTGAAGTTAAAAAACCGGAACCTGCTCAATCAGAGTCTGCGCCTGCAGCTGAAACAAATTCAAGCACTGAGCAGCCTGCAAAACCTGCAGCAACACCAGCCGCTCCTAAAAACAACTCATCTTCTGCAAATAAGTCTGAAGATGATGCAGTTGCAGATGCAATTGCTGCTGCTATGCCAGCACTTGAAAACTAATATAATCCTTCATCAAAAAAACCCAGCTTATGCTGGGTTTTTTATGGTTTAAAAATCTCTTTCAAGCTGCCGTTAGAGTATCGGAAAGTTGCAGTAAATAATCTGCCATCAGACGAGTGGCCCATGATTCTGTCTGCATTAAGCCCTGATAAAAGCCACAATGGCTACCTTTTTTAGTGGTGACGACCACAATATTTGGCATGGCTCGAATGACATCCTTATACGGTTCCAGATTCTGGATATGACAGACCGGGTCATCTTCCGAATTCAAAATCATCAATGGAATTTTGACATTTTCAAAGACATAAATTGGATTGGTGGCCTTGGTATAACTTTCATAATCTGAAAAGCCTGCCAGCTCATAGTAGCGCTGTTCAAATTCAGACAAGTCTTTCACCTCAAGCAATTGCTTCCATGAAGGATAAATCTGCCAGGTTTCCTGATAAGGATGGATAAAACGTTTGATCAGTTTTTTAGCCATGACTTTGCTATAAAACGGATGTACATAGGCAAAACCGGTTTCAGTGTTATAGCCTGGGCATAAAGCAAAGGCTGCTTTGAGTGGGGTTTGCTCGCCCTCTTCACCCAAGTAGCGAACCAACAGTCCTGTCCCCGCAGAGGAACCCACACCATAGAGATCGGATTGAGGAAACTTGTCCTGAATATAGAGCAACTGTTCACGCAGATCTTGGGTTGAACCAAACAAGTTCATTTTTGGCACAGGCATTGGCAGGTCAGCATGACCACGGCGCAAACACAGAGCAACACGCCAGCCTGTATATTTATGTAGGTCACGCACCAGCTCCCGCATGGATTCCGGAGAGCCGGTAATGGTATGCAATAGCACAATGGTAGGTGTACTTGGCGGTAAATCTAAACCATACCAGGCAATGCCAGTAATGCCGCCATCGGACATATTCAGCTGCTCAAGCACATCATATTGCAGCTTAATCGTGCGTTTTTTTATCAAGTCCAGATATAGAATGTGCGCATGCGCATTCGATAACCACGGTGTTGGACGATATTTCTGTTTTAAAAGTGGTAAACGTTCAATCACACCAGAAAATAAACCATTCGGATTATAATAAAGTGTTGGAAGATCTGCTCCGCTAAAGCGGTCCAGATATTCACTTGAAAGTTGACTCATTTTTTTAAGCCACATTTTCATCTGTATTCCCCTCTAGTTTTCTATCAGTGATGTACAAACTTCATGCCGACTTGAATCAATTTTAGGAAATTAAGTATTAGCCTGATAAGCCTGAATCCGCTGGCCCATTTCTATAGCTAAGGCTTCAAGTCCAGATTTTGGTCGTATCATTACTTCAAAATCAATGATCTGACCTTCATCATTGAACTGAATCATGTCGATTCCCTTAAGTTTCTTATCGCCGACATTGGCGGAGAACTCAAGTACAACATTGTTACCATCTTCACTAAGAAATTCGCGGTGATAAGTAAAGTTTTCAAAGACCTGAACCACATTGGTCAAGATAAAAAATACAACCTGTTTCCCGGGATAAGGCTGAAAAGCCACGGGTGAGCGGAATACGACATCGTCCGCGAGGAGTTCATTCAATATGGACATGTCACGTGTTTCCAACATTTCATGCCAACGCATAATTGCAGTTTGGGTTGTTTGTAGTGTCATTATTATTTCCTTTTTGTTGTAAAGTCCCTCTTTGCAAATAGGGGGATTTAGGGGGATTCTGGTGTTTCAGAATAGAATCCTCTCCCTAACCCTCTCCTTTAACAAAGGAGAGGGAACAATCAACTTTCTTTCATGACAATTTCGCATGAAAGCAAAAACTGTCATCTTTTAAGTTTTATCAATCAAATCACCGCAGCCAATTCAGCACCCTGACGGATTGCACGTTTAGCATCCAGCTCACCTGCTTCTTTCGCACCACCAATGAGATGCACGTTTTTACCGGCAGCTTTCAGTTCATCAAACATGGCAGTATAAGATTCCTGACCAGCACAGATAATGACATTATCTACGTCTAACACTGCAGGTTGATCATTTACCATCACATGCAGACCTTGATCATCAATTTTTTCATAGCTTGCACCAGCAATCATTTTGACATTACGATGCTTTAAGCCAGCACGGTGAATCCAGCCTGTGGTTTTACCCAGACTTGAACCGACAGAAGCTGCTTTACGCTGCAATAAATAAATTTCACGTTCAGGCTGTTCTACATTGGCGGTCTTGAGTCCACCGACATTTTCATAGTTAGTATCGATTCCCCATTCATCATAGAATTTTTCCGGATTGACGCTACCACTTTCGGTCCCATGACTGAGCATCTCAGCCGTATCAAAGCCAATACCCCCTGCACCAATAATCGCTACACGCTGGCCGACTGGTTTACGCTCTCTTAGTACCTCCAGATAAGACAACACTTTAGGATGATCAATTCCAGGAATATCGAGCTGACGCGGTGTCACCCCAGTGGCAACCACAATGTCATCAAATTCGGCTGAAATCAGCTGATCAAAGGTCGCGGTGCAATTTAATTTCAATTGAATACGTGGTTGCAACTCAATCTGACGTTTGAAATAACGTAAGGTTTCATAAAACTCTTCCTTACCTGGAATGGTCTTCGCGATATTAAATTGCCCACCAATCTGCGCTGAAGCTTCAAATACTGTTACATGATGACCACGACCTGCTGCATAGATGGCAAAGCTTAAACCCGCTGGTCCTGCACCAATCACTGCAATATTTTTCGCTACATTGGTTTCTTTAAAGATCAGTTCAGTTTCATAACACGCGCGTGGATTCACCAGACAGGTAGCAATTTTCATCGAGAAAATATGATCCAGACAAGCCTGATTACAACCGATACAGGTATTAATTTCATCACTACGGCCCTGTTCTGCTTTTAAGACAAACTCAGAGTCTGCCAGCATTGGACGTGCCATTGACACCATATCGGCATCGCCTGTAGCCAGGACATATTCTGCCATTTCCGGCGTATTAATACGGTTAGAGGTAATAAGAGGAATACTCACCTGACCTTTTAGCTTGCGCGTAACCCAAGTAAAGGCCGCACGTGGCACTTTGGTAGCAATGGTCGGAATACGCGCTTCATGCCAGCCAATACCGGTATTAATAATCGTCGCGCCCGCTTTCTCAATGGCTTTGGCCAGTTGGATTACTTCTTCTAGAGTTGAACCGCCTTCAACCAGATCCAGCATGGAAAGACGATAGATAATAATAAAATTCTCACCGACCATTTCACGGGTACGGCGTACAATTTCAATCGGGAAACGGATACGGTTTTCATAACTACCACCCCATTCATCATCACGATGATTGGTACGCGCTGCGATGAACTCATTGATCAGGTAACCTTCTGAACCCATGATTTCGACACCGTCATAACCGGCGTATTGAGCCAGTCTGGCACAGTTGGCAAAGTCATCAATGGTTTGCTGCACTTCAGCAGAGCTTAAAGCATGCGGTTTGACTGGATTAATCGGTGCCTGAATTGGAGACGGCGCGACATTTTCCGCCTGATAAGAGTAACGGCCGGTATGCAGGATCTGCATGGCAATTTTCCCGCCAGCCTCATGCACGGCTTGAGTAATGATTTTATGCTTTTCAGCTTCTTCAATCGTGTCGAGCTTGGAACCGCCCTGAAAAGTGACGCCATGATCATTCGGTGAGATACCACCTGTCACAATTAATGCTACGCCACCCTTGGCGCGTTCTGCATAAAAGGCAGCCATCCGATTATAACCACCTGGTGCTTCTTCTAAGCCCACATGCATAGAGCCCATCAAGACACGGTTTTTAAGCGTGGTAAAACCCAGATCCAGTGGGGCAAGTAAATTTGGATATTTAGACATTTCAACTCCCTAGCGTGCAGATGTGCTGGCTATTTTTATTCAGGCTGACTGATTTATTTCCATCAAGCATCAGCCTTATGCAACTTGTTGCACTAATTTATAGTGCAGAATTGATTTTTATGCAACATGTTGCATAATAATCCCGAGTCACTTTTTTGAGACGTTTATGTCTTTATCACATGTTTTACTCACCAGCCTGATTGAGAAACCGAGTACCGGCATTGAGCTAGCACGCCGTTTTGACCGCTCCATGGGTTTCTTCTGGAATGCCACTCATCAGCAGATCTATCGTGAATTGAATGCCATGCTGCAAAAAGGCTGGATTTCGACCATAGAAGAGGAAGATTCTCATAGCCGTAAAAAAACCTATCAGGTAGAACGACTCGGCCGGGAAGAACTGGCTAACTGGATGCTGGAGCATAGTTCTCCTGCACAGCTTCGTGAAGAATTGATGGTTCGTCTGCGTGCAGAAGCCCAGCTTGGCGGCAACAACACCTTACCTGAACTGGAACGCCATCTAGAAATACATAAAGAAAAGCTTAAAACCTATCAGCATATTTTCGCCAAAGACTTTGCTCAAGCTGACGAAAATGACCGAACCCTGTATATTCATAAAATGATTCTGCAACTGGGTATTGATCAGGAACTGGGCTGGATTGCCTGGCTGGAACAGGTTATTCCCAGACTTAAACAATTCGATGTAGAAAAATTATAAATACGGAGATATGCATGCCCTTCTATACCATAGCAGATGGCGAACAGTTATTTGTACGTGAATACGGTCAGGGTCAACCTGTACTAGTCTTATCAGGTCTGGGCATGTTGAGCTGGCAATGGGCAGCTTTTCTCTATCCACATCAGAAAAATTTCCGCTTTATCATTCCTGAATGGCGCGGTTTTGGGGCGTCTAGTCACTGCAAAATCCCGCAAGACCTGGATGCGATTTCCAGTCACTGGCTTGATGTTCAGTCGGTGATCCAGCAGCTCAATTTAGATCAATTCATTGTAATTGCTTACTCTATGGGCGCAACCACTACCATGCATGGCTTGTGCTATGGAGATTTTTCCAAACACATAGCAGCTTATTTGCATATTGATCAAACACCGAAGATTCCGGTGGATGATGCCTGGGCATTTGGACTTTTTGGTCCACGCCATCAGGAATTTATTGAAATTTTGCAGCAGCTTTCATCACTACTTGCAGAACATCAGCATATTGAATTCATTCGGGATCTGGATACTGCAGTACGTCAGCAGATTGCAGCATTATGGCTGCGCTTTATCCAGCTACAAAATGATCGTCCAGCCAGTTTGAAAGTATTTAAGTTCATCCTGAACCAACCTCGTCTGCAAAGCCTGCTCCTGCCTTCTAGCCGGGTGGATTATATGACGTGGTACATCAATAATTATTTATATCATCAGGAAGATTATCGTGAAGCTCTGGCGAAGCTTACTTGTCCGGTGACTTTCTTTAGCGGTGTGCAGTCCAAACTCTATCCTGTTGAAGGTCAGCGCCTAATTGCCCAAAGCCTGCCTCAGGCTAAACAGGTATTTTTCACGAAATCTGGCCATACCCCCTTACTGACCGAACCACTCAAATTTGCCAGGGAGCTCGATACCTTTCTAAAAGAAAATTCTCAATACAGTTCTTCAGCGGCCTAAAGATTCAGGAGAAGAAATCATGAAAAAACTGGTGGTGTTTTCAGGTGCTGGCATGAGTGCGGAAAGTGGGATCAACACCTTCCGTGATAGTGATGGGCTTTGGGAACAGTATCGTATAGAAGAAGTGGCGACACCCGAAGCTTGGGCTAAAAATCCGGAACTGGTGCAACGCTTTTATAATGCCCGACGTAAAAACATTCTGGAAGCGCAGCCAAATGCAGCTCATCAACTCATTGCCGAACTTGAAGATGATTTTGATGTCCATGTGATTACTCAAAATATTGATGATCTGCATGAACGTGCTGGAAGCTCCAAGGTCATTCATCTGCATGGCAATATCCGCCTAGCCAAAACCTCAGGCCCGAATTGTCAGTACACCACCGAGTTTTATCCGATTGAAGGGACTGAATTAGATTTAACTAAACACTTCTGTAAGGAGGGCTATCCACTACGTCCACATGTAGTCTGGTTTGGCGAAGCCGTACCTGCTTATGAAGAAGCACAAGATTGTGTACAGGATGCTGACATTTTCGTGGTTATTGGAACTAGTCTGCAAGTATATCCTGTTGCTGGCTTAATCCATGAGATTACAGCTCACTGCACAGCTTATTATATTGATCCCAAAGCAGATCAACAGCATTTACCCGCCCAGTTCCACAAGATTTCCCAGACGGCCACAGAAGGCATGAAGACCTTACTTAAATTACTTGAGTCCGAGATCTAGTCATCATTCAAAATTCGTATTCTATAGTTGACAGTATGCAACAATCATTTTTTAATCAGCCTATTGTTGCAGGAATGGAATTAAACGATGCTGACTGATCTGGATGATTTTTACTGTTTTGCGCAGGTCGTTGAACATGGCGGCTTTAGTGCAGCCGAACGTGCCACCGATATTCCCAAATCCAAGCTCAGCCGCCGTGTTTATAATCTGGAAGAACGCCTTGGTGTCCGCCTGATTCAGCGTAGTTCTCGCCATTTTGCAGTCACTGATATTGGCATGAATATCTATCGACATGCACAAGTGATGCTCAGTGCAGCACAGGCCGCCCATGATCTGGTGGATCATCTCAGTACTGAACCGCGTGGTACCATTAAAATCAGCCTGCCCGTCTCCATTGCCCAGAATGAAATGGCAAAAATCCTGCCGGATTTCCTGAAAAAATATCCTGAAATTAAAGTCCAGATGATGATCACCAATCGACGTGTGGACATTATTAATGAAGGTTTTGATCTGGCCTTACGGGTACGGACCAGCCTGGATGATGATCCGAATCTGGTAATTCGTCAGTTTGAAAAAATTGAACAGCATCTGTTTGCCAGTCAGGGCTATTTAAATGAATTTGGCGATCTTAAAACACCTGAACAGCTCTCTGAACATAAAATTTTAAGCATGGCTGAGGAACATACTGAACAGTTCCTGATATTGCAGAATGAGCAGCAGCAACAGAAGAAAATCCGGATCAACCCGACCGTAATGGGATCAGACCTGAATATGCTGGCACAACTGGCAGCTTCAGGCTGTGGTATTACCTTATTGCCCGATAATGTCGTGCAGCAATATATAGAACGGGGCGAACTGGTTCGGGTACTTTCAGACTGGAAAACGGCACATGGAATTTTCCATCTGGTTTATCCTTCCCGTCGTGGTCTGTTACCAGCTGTAAGAGTATTTATTGATTATCTGGTTGAGCATCTGCATCTTGTATAAATAGACATATTTCCGGCAAAAAAAATAGCTCATTCTTGGGGAAAAATGAGCTAATAAAAACGATTCACTACAGCATGAAGTGAACGAAAGGAAACTACTACCGCCAAGCCAAATCTAATATACAGCAATCAGACATCTAACAAAGCAAATATCAACTAACTATAAATAGATTAAGAGAATTTGGCTGGTTAAACCACTTCTTCATGTAGTATTTTGTAGGCTTTTGTCATTAATAACACGTATGCTGTAATTTATGTAAGCTACTGTATTTCAATGCATAACATGAAAAATAATTTAAATTTCCGGATATTCGCCAGTGCCTTCTGGCCACGGCGATAACAGTTCAAAACCTGTTTCAGTCACGACTACCATGTGTTCCCATTGAGCCGACCAGGATTTATCTGCAGTCACGACTGTCCAGCCGTCCTTCAACTCTTTAACACGCGCTTTACCCATGTTGACCATAGGTTCAATGGTAAAGACCATACCGGGTACCAGTTTGATGCCCTGACCTGGTTGTCCGTAATGCAGAATGTTTGGCTGTTCGTGATAAATTTTACCAATCCCATGACCACAATATTCACGCACGATGGTATAGCCTTCACGCTGTGCAACAGACTGGATTGCATAACCAATATCGCCTAGGGTTGCACACGGTTTAACGGCATGAATCCCGGCAACCATGGCCTCATAAGTGGTTTCGACCAGACGTTTGGCTTCAGGAGTTGGTGTACCGACATAATACATTCGACTGGTATCGCCAAAATAACCGTCTTTAATGATCGCAACGTCAATATTAATAATATCGCCATCTTGCAAGACCGTATTCGGAGATGGAATACCATGACAAACCACTTCATTCGGTGAAATACAGGTGGTTTTGGTATAACCATAATAGCCAATATTGGCAGGCGTCACTTTTAGCGTATTGACGATAAAATCATGACAGATGTCATCCAGATATTCAGTCGTGACACCCGGCTTGACATGCTCCCCGATCATTTCCAAAACCTGTGCAGCCAAACGCCCAGATATACGTAATTTTTCGATATCTTGTTCGGTTTTCAGAGTAATCGCTGGAGCTCGCATGGATCTATCCTCAAGGTGAATCAGGAAATTATAGTCCTTTTTCAGACAAGATGCGCATTTGTTCGCTCTGCATGACAATTCTTAAAACTTGCTCTAGAGAATCTCAATGCTGCTTATTTATACAAACAATAAGCTTAAAATGATGAAATGGAGCCTAAATGATTTATTTATTTAAAAATAAATTATATTTTTTTCAACTGAATATCAAAGATATATTTCTACCAAGCTTTTAAAGTTCATATTATCCGATCATCAAGATCAGTAAAATCAAGGCTTTCGGCATTAAATTAAACTCCAAAAATCATCATATATACACTAAAATCGCTTTCTTTTATTTATTTGTTCTCCCTCTATGACAAGTCTCCGTACAAGAGATATTGTGGCCTTAGGTTTTATGACCTTTGCACTGTTTATTGGTGCAGGCAACATTATCTTTCCACCGATTGTGGCTCAACAAGCCGGTGAGCATGTATGGTTAGCTGCCCTAGGTTTCTTGATTACGGCAGTTGGCCTACCTGTCATCACCATCGTGGCATTGTCACGTGTTGAAGGTTCAATTCAGATCTTAAGTTCTCCTTTAGGTAAAGCTGCCAGTCTTTTACTGACTGTCGTGTGTTATCTGACGGTTGGGCCTTTATTCGCGACACCACGTACCGCAACCGTTTCTTATGAAATCGGCTTCTCTTCATACTTTGGCAATGCACCTAGCAACCTGCTGATCTATAGTGTGATCTATTTTGCTGTAGTGACTCTGGTTTCCCTTTATCCAAATAAGATTCTGGATACAGTTGGATACTTCCTGTCTCCAGTAAAAATTATCGCATTGATTATTTTAGGCGGTGCTGCAGTATTGATTCCTGCCGGCAAACCACCTGCTGCAGTGGGTAACTATGTAACAAGTCCGGTCACTGAAGGCATCGTTAATGGTTATCTGACCATGGATACCTTAGGTGCATTGGTCTTTGGTATTGTGATTGTGCGTGCGATTACTTCTCGTGGCGTAACGGATCGCAAGCTGATTACCAAATATGCAGTCAATGCAGCGATTATTTCTGGTATCGGTTTGACGCTGGTGTATCTCAGCCTGTTTAAACTAGGCTTAGGTAGTCATGATGTTGCCCCTAATGCTGCCAATGGTGCGATTATTCTGCATGCCTATGTACAACATGCTTTTGGTGATATGGGTGCTTATTTCCTTGCCACCATGATCTTTGTTGCCTGCATGGTGACTGCGATTGGCTTAACCTGTGCATGTGCTGAATACTTCTCCTCTATTACCAAACTGCCTTATAAAGCCTTTGTCTTTGTACTGGTCGGCTTCTCGCTGGTGATTTCAAATCTTGGTTTGACCAAACTGATTGCCGTGTCTGTGCCTGTATTGAGCGCGATTTATCCGCCTGCGATTGCAGTGATCCTGCTAAGCTTCTGCGGTCATTTCTTTAAAAAGCCTGCTCAAGTTGTTGCACCGACTACACTGGTTGCATTTATTTTCGGTGTTTTTGATGGCCTTAAAGTTGCTGGCCTTGAATTACCCGAATTGCTACAGAACTTACCGCTTTCTGAACAAAATATGGCATGGCTGATCCCATCTCTTATTGTTCTTGTCATTGCCGCTGTGATTGACCGCATCAGAAATTAATCTTTCTAAGAGGTCATAAAAATCGTATTTTTACCCAAAATCCGGTTTTAGCGTGATCAATATCTGTCAGGTTTTACCAAAACCGGCATTTATTGTTTACCTCCTCTAATCATGATCACAGCCAGATTGTATTTTAAAAAGCTTTATAGACTTTTATCAATTATTTTAATTAGCTTCTTTCTTACTTCCATTTTCATTCTTTAGCAGAAGATCAATACAACTCTCTATTTTACTGTTTTTTAAACATATTGTTTCCTGATTAAACCAACTCACCTTCATCATCCTACATAGACTTACATTCTCTGGATTATCTCTACAAATCTTTGGCGTAGAATTTGCTTTTCTCTAGTAGCAATGATTGGTCACTTGCACACTTCAGTCGAAATGCCTTCGCTGAAATGTTAACGGTGATGATTCAGATGCAATCATTGATTAGTGCAGTAATACGACTAAAGGAGGCCTTTTTTAACTGTTAAAGTTCACTTAAATAGTTGCAAAGGTTGAAATTAAGAAGTACAACTGTATATTCAATTCAGACTAAATCAATAAGATTTACTCTTCAATAATACAAATAAACGGGAGGGATGGAGATGTTATCAGTACATTTCAAAAAGCAAGTCTTCATTGACGCTCTTAAGGCAAATACCAATCTGGTGACTTTCTTGAGCACCACGGTTGCGCTTATGCTGACCTTGATTGTGCATTGTTTAATTCAAGGCAATTTAAAATTTGAGTACGTCGGTTATGCCTTGATTGTGTCGGCAGCCTTTTTCTTATGGGCTGTGATTGACCAGAAATACCGATAATTTATTAATGAATTTATACCCCAGTGGATGATCTGGCCAGTCATCCATCTGGCAGAAAAGAATTGAGCAAAAGGCTCAAAAAATAAAATCAACCATTAAAAATTAAAATAATCCGATCGCCGTCCCATAAAGAAGCACGCCCGTCCCTCCCAATTCTGCAATAATCAAACCGACCATTGCCAAAGTCATAAGCACGCCCGGCAACTGAAATTTACCCAGTTGATGCGGTCGCTTAAACTGATTGGTCGTATCTTTCAAAAACCCATGCAAGATATACGCACCAATCGAGAAACTGAAAAAGAGAACATTGATCAATACACAGACCAAATTAATCTGCGAAGATAGTGCTGAATAATAAGCCAATACCGCCAGAATCAATGTCGCAGGGGCATAAAGCAGACTGCTGCGATGCGCAATATCCACATAATAATGCGCCCGTGAATTGACAGACTGGCGGATTTGCCAATATTTCCATACCCCGGTTAACATCCCCATCCATAAGAATATTCCACTAAAAATAATCGCGATCTTTACTGCCAGATCAAGTTCGATTCCCTGCATATTTTCATTCCGTTTTTATCATCGTACTGACTTTTTAGTCATTGTTTTAACAAGTTTCTTTGAAGAAGTCAGGTAAATTTAAGCATTCATTCTGATTCAAAAATATAGTGTAGCCCATGTCTGAATTCGAAACATTGACTCTAAAGTGCCAGGATGGCTATCAATTAAGTACACGTTTTTATCCAGCTACTGATGCTGAATGCAAGAAATCTCCTATATTAATCTGCCCTGCGACTGGCATTACCAAACAGTTTTATCATAGTTTTAGCTGCTGGCTGCAAGCTCAGGGTTATGCAGTGCTGGTATTTGATTTTCGAGGTATTGGGGAATCTTTAAAAGGTTCGGTTAAGCAGTCTAAAGCCAGTATTGTGCAATGGGGACAACTGGACATTCCGGCTGCAATTGATGCGCTATTAGCTAAAACTCAGGCAGCAAAGGTCATCTTACTCGGTCATAGTGCTGGTGGACAGCTTCTGGGTATTGTCCCAAACTATGCCAAAGTGGAAAAAGTCGTGGCAATTGCCGGATCGACTGGTCATGTTAAAGGTTTAAGGGGTCGCACTAAATTACTAGCGCCAGTGATGTTCAATATCATTTTTCCATTGGCACGTATCACCAAAGGCTATGGCCCAACCCAAGCCATTGGAATGGGTGAAAACCTGCCAAAAGATGTGGCACGTGAATGGGCAGAATTTTGTAGTAGACCGGGTTATGTCATCAATGCGATTGGTAAAAAGATCGCACCAGCACATGACTATCATGCCCAGATCACCTGCCCGATTACATCAATCTGGGCTTCGGATGATGAAATCGCCACTCAAGCGAATGTCAAAGACTTGCTGCGCTTATATCCAAAAGCAGCCACAGAAATGATTGAGCTAAAACCCCAAGAATATGGTCATAAAGGGATTGGTCACATGCTGATGTTCAAGAAATCTCATCAAAACTTATGGCCAGTGATTGAGCAACAGTTATCTGCCTAAAGATGATTTAAATGGCTATTGATAGGTTAATGTGCTTTAATACGCTCAGTATGAGATGAGCCTCTTACAGTATGTGCCCTAGATGTGCATACGACTAGCCCCTAACCATGGGGCTTTTTCATGTCTATATGATTTTAAAGTCGTATTAAAATTTAACCGAAAAATACAATGATGCTCTGAATCACCACAGCATTCACAATATCAATAAAAAATGCACCACACAGCGGTACGATCAAAAATGCTTTATGTGATGGACCATAACTATTGGTGACCGCCTGAATATTGGCAATCGCAGTTGGAGTTGCTCCCATACCAAAACCACAATGCCCTGCTACCAGTACGGCTGCATCGTAATTTTTTCCCATGATTCTAAAGGTCACAATTGCGGTAAATAAAATCAGTACCGCTGTCTGCGCAAACAAAATGGTAATGAGCGGGCCTGCCAAATCGGCCAGCAACCAGAGTTGCAGTGACAGTAAAGCCATAGATAAATACAGGGACAATGACGCGTTGCCAAATACATCAATGGCACGGTCGAAAATATCAACTTTCAGTATATGCTCCAGAAAGTTACGTACAATCACCCCTGTCCCTAAGGCCCAGACAAAGGTTGGCAGTTCAAACCATCTTCCCTGACTGATTTCTGTCATCTGATTGGCGACAAAAATACATAAGGCAAACATCCCCAAAGTTGATACCGCATTACTGGCTGTGATCAGTCGGGTCTTCTTTGGATATTCAAAGGGTGCGGTGTTGATGCTAGTGTCAAGTTGTTGTTCATTGGTCTCTTGCGCTACTGTTTCCGCCAATTGATTGCGTTTAATCAGGAATTTGGCAACCGGACCACCTACCAGTCCACCAATAATCAAACCAAATGTAGCACTAGCCATACCAAGTACAATCGCCCCCTGGATTCCATATTGAGTTTCAAGCACTTCACCCCAAGCACCGGCAGTACCATGACCCCCTGTTAAGGTAACAGAACCAACAATCAGACCAATCAATGGATCAAGCCCAAGTGCTGTAGCTAAGCTCATACCCACCGCATTTTGTACAACTACGAATAGAATGACACAGACCAGAAAGATCAGCAGTGATTTCCCGCCTTCTTTGAGCTTGGTAAAGTCTGCACTTAAACCCACAGAGGTAAAGAACATCAGCATCAGAATGGTTTGGATTTCTGAGTCAAATGTGGCACTGATATTAAAAAATTTATAGAGAATAAAAGCTGTAATTGCTGCGATTAGGCCGCCGATCACGGGTTCAGGTAAGTTATAGTTTCTAAAGAAGCCAATTTTACTAACAAGATACCGCCCAATAAAAAGAAAAAATACCGCAATCACCAAGGTGCCAAAGGCATCGATTTCATAATTCATAATATTCCCTATTGGCTTTATTTTCATACAGTTTTAGGAAAACAGTATGAAAAATCAATTTTAGAAATGTTATGCAAGTTATTGTTTCTAGTAATTGTTTACTTTATGACCCAAACGAGTATCATTAATGCGATGGAATATCATAGACCCAGTTTTTCGCTTGCTGATCTGTAATCGTTTCACAGACATAGTAATCATGATCCCAAGCATCTTGATGGAAGATTACCTTTTTATGGTAAGTTACCTGTTTACCATTTTCGACACAGATAAAACTGTCGCCTTGGTTTTTGACTTGAGTTCCGTTATGGAAACCACCAATACAGAGGAATCGGGATTGTTTAGGCATTTATAAATCAACCTTTTAAAATAATAAAATTTAACGCTATATTCCTCCTCATATAAAAGATAATCACTTAAATAAAAAGATTATTTAATAAAATAGTTTTCAATCTGCGCAACCAATACATTAATAAGTTCTACATTATGTGGATAAATATTTTCATAAATACCCTCTTTCTCGACTTTTTCAGCGATACTTTTTTTCATATCATCTAAATCAATTAGAGTAATATTTTTACCTAAATTATTTAGTACTTCTGTTAAGGAATCGCTCCATTTATTTCTTTTTTTAGTGAAATCAGTAGAGCTAATATCTATACCAAATTTTCGATAAATAATATCTTTATAAAAATCTAACTTTATTAAGTTTTCAATTTCTGACTCTATTAACCCCTTAGCGATTAGATGACAGTAAGATTTTTGGTCTAACTCTTTTGACTCCAAATGTTTTGTTACCTGAAATTTAGCTTCTCTATCACTATCAAGAATAACAAAACATGAGCAAAGTTGATCCTCAAATAATTTCAAATAATAAGATAGCTTAGATGCTCCATCTAATGAAAATATGGTTAAGTCTCCATCTTTAATCATCTTATAAATTCTAGGACTCTTTTCATGTAGTAATTTACTGATTATTTTTTTGTCACTTTCACCCTCAACTAATATGATTTTATTTGCATTCATCAAATTATCTGAAGTCCTAACTCCTAAACACTCTCTGATTTCCTTTATTTTTCTAACCACTTTTACCTTATTGCTCGAAACTAAAATATTATTTGTTATTCTTTCTTTATGAACAAAAATAGGATTATGAGTTGATATAATTAACTGATTATCTAACGACAATTCTTCTAATGCATATTTTAAAGTATGCATAGCTGACGGATGCAAATGAGATTCTGGTTCTTCAATTGCGATAATAGAAGCGCCATTATGAATTTTTTGTCTATCTTTCAGCATACCAACAGCTGCTAAACTTTTTACCCCGTCTCCTTTAAATTTAATATCAGTTTTATTCCCATCATCAATTTCAATATGATAATCAGATCTTAATCTACTTCTGCGTTCGTATACTGATATACCTAAGCTGACTTCTTTAATATTAGGCAAAAATTTTTGCAATGAAGTTTCGATCGTTTGCGAAAGCCTGTTTAAAACAGGTTCTTGTAAACTAAGAATTACCTCAAAAGCTTCTCTATAAGCTTTTTCATTTTCTAATTTAGAAAGCTCTTCGACTATCATCTCATTTATTGCTGATATGGCAGCCTGCTCTGTTCTAACTGCTGGTATATAAGTAAACTGTATCCTTTCAGCAATATATTTGGATATATTTTCAGATTTTTTTGTTAATGCTGTACTTCCCCGTTTAGGAACAATAAATTTTGGCTCATTTTTATTGTCAAAAATGATTTCTATACATAGATCACCATTACTACTACTTTTTATTTCTCTTTTAAACTCTAATTGTTCTGCATCATCAAGTAAAAAATAAAGTCTAAACACAGTTTCTTTTTTGATTCGAGCTTTATTTTGAAGAGATATTGGAAAATCACGTTCCCAATCATATCTATTTTCTCTTCCTATAAAAATTCTAGATTGCCCACGGCTATGTCTTCGCAGCGCATCCATCGCCATTTTCAAACCTAATAATACTGTTGTTTTACCCTCATTATTACGTCCTACTAATACTGAATAAGCATTTAAATTAATTTCGCTAGCATCTGTAATACTTCTAAAATTTTTTATAGAAAATTTTGTTAGTTTCATAAAAAAAGCCCCACCTAAGTGGTAATGCCAGTCAGTTAAGCAAATATTAGTAAAATGTAGTAAAAATGAGTGTATGTAAATACGCTCATTTTTTTATGACTTTATCTGAAAATTTAGATTGCACCCTTCAACATTCTTTACCTTCA
>NZ_VPDM01000039.1:0-24480 GCF_013417645.1 Acinetobacter sp. YH12236 | reverse complement strand
ACTTTCAACTTTTGCCAGTGTTGATCTGTCAGCATGGTACGAGTCATAGCGAATAGTAAAATTGGGTTTGGCGATTTGATTTTACTACTTCGCTATTTTTTTAAGCTAAAAGTGTCAACACACCCTATTTGTTTTTTTACTATATGGTGAGAATTTAGACTGTTAAATTTCTTACCATTATTCACTTTAGATTAAAAAAAATCTCTCGACTTTAGTGGAATATCGTAAATAAAAATGACATTTATTCAGCGAATCTTATACAATTCCTAAAAATTTTCATCAATTTGTATAAGGCTCTCTCCCAATGCAAAACACAAAAAAATTAACATTGGCAGTTTTGATTCAGGCTGCATTGATCTCAACCGCTTTTGCTAGCGAGCAAAGTGAGTCTAAAGGTTTTGTAGAAGATGCAGAAGGATCTGTACTTTTCCGTACTGGTTATTTATCTCGTGACTATAAAGGTACTGCACCAAATAGTGATACGAGTTCTTTCGCTCAAACAGCAATTGTCAAATTAGATTCGGGTTTCACAAAGGGTACAGTCGGTTTTGGTGCTGGTATTATTGGGGATGCATCAATCAAACTAGGAAACAACAAAAATGCCGGTAATGGCATGATTCCTCGTGAAAATGGTTTCAATGCTAAAGGTGAATACGTTAAAGGCGCTGGCGATACTTATGATCATTGGGCTCGTGGTGGGGCTTATGTGAAAGCTCGTGTATCTAATACCACTGCTGTATATGGTACCCAAGTTTTAGATCTTCCTGTATTGGCATCAAATACTGCACGTCTCGTTCCTGAATACTTTGAAGGCGTATTAGTGACTAGCAATGAAATTGATAACCTGTCATTAACAGCTGGTAAATTTACTAAAAACCAATATTCAGACCAAATCAACTCTGATGGTAACGAGCTTGATCGTGCTGTTGTTTGGGGTGCGAAATATAAATTTAGTGATGCTCTAAACGCTTCTTACTACGGTACAGATATTAAAGACCGTTTAGACCGTCATTATGTGAATGCGAACTATAGCTATGCAGTAGCCAATGGCGGCACTTTAACTCACGATTTTAGTGGCTATCATACTGAGTGGGATAAAAAAGCTGACGGTGGTGCATATACTTATTCTCATACCACAAATGACTTAAGTAACTTAAGCAACAATATTTGGGCTATTTCTACCACTTACAATACTGGTCCGCACAATGTCATGGTGGCTTACCAACAAAATACTGGTAACACAGGCTATGACTATGGTTTAGGTCGTGGTGTCGGTGATGGTCATCAAACGATTTATCTACCAAACTCATACCTGTCTGACTTCATTGGTAATAATGAAAAATCAGCACAACTTCAATACACATTTGACTTCGGTGCTGTAAATGTTCCTGGTCTATCTTGGACTTCCGCATTTGTATATGGTTGGGATATTGATGTAGCAGGTAGTCCAGATCGTTCTCAGTTAGTGACTAATGATGCACAAGAACGTGAATTCTTTAACCAGGTGAAATACACTGTTCAATCTGGTTTTGCTAAAGATGCAAGCTTGCGTTTACGTCACTCTTACTACCGTGCAAGCAATGATTATCAAGCTGATCGATACATTGGCGACACCAACGAATGGCGTATCTGGTTAGATATTCCTGTGAAATTATTCTAATTCACCCGAATTTCAAGCCATAATAAAAAACCTGCACATTGTGCAGGTTTTTTTGTTTAAGCTTTAAAAAGTTAAAGACTTAAACTGAAAAGCAAATGAATTATTTATTTGCTTCTGCATAAGCTGCAATTGAGCTGAGTACTTCCTTTTTAGCAACATCAGCACCTTCCCAACCACTTAACTTAACCCATTTACCTGGTTCCAAGTCTTTGTAGTGCTGGAAGAAGTGTTCGATTTGGCTGATCAGTAACGGAGGAAGATCAGTATATTCTTGAACATCTTTGTAGATCGGAGTCAGTTTGTCGTGTGGAACTGCAACCAGTTTCGCATCAACACCACCGTCATCTTCCATGTTCAGTTTACCGACAGGACGGCAACGAATGACTGAACCTGGCTCTACTGGATGTGGAGTTACCACCAATACGTCTAGAGGGTCGCCATCTAGAGAAAGTGTATTTGGTACATAACCATAGTTTGCTGGGTAGAACATTGCTGTACCCATGAAACGGTCTACAAATAATGCATCAGAATCTTTATCGATTTCATATTTGATTGGTGCTGCATTTGCAGGAATTTCGATAATTACATAGATGTCGTTTGGCGCATCTTTACCCGCTGGGATATTGCTGTAGCTCATAGCATCACTCTTTAACAAGTTATATCTTTTAAAAACCGCGACAATTATAACGGTTTTTACAGATTTTTTTTGATTTTAAAATATCGAACTGTAAATATCTCGGCCTGTCTTTATTTTTGGCTTAAGAGATCTTGATAATCAATAGCAGTAGAGTTATTGGACATAATAAGGACAACAGCCAGACAATTGAACGTAAGGTCGACCAGTTCGCCAGATAACAGATCCCATAGATGACCCGAAAAACCAGATAGGCAATCCCAAAGGTCATGACCAGACTTTGCGACACGACCATATATTCTGCCATCAGAATCGAGGCGATAAAGAGCGGTAAGCTTTCAAAGCTATTTTGCTGGGCGGCATTGGCACGACAGGCCAAGCCTGTAGACTTTTCTAAAAATGCCCGCGGATTCTGATTGTCTTTTGCACGAAACCCTGCCGATTTTTTCGCAATCAAGGTAAAAACATAGGGTAAAAGACAAGCTGCCAAAATGAGATAGATAACCCCACTAATGCTATGCATCTGATTTTTCTCTTGAGAATTTTTATGTCTATCATAGCATGGCGTTTCGTGAATAAATTTTGTTAAATAGAGTGTTTTTATAAATGATTAAGGATTCACTATGGTCAGCCCTGATCAAAATGAAATGTTCGATGTCCTCGAGAAACAGCGCCAGCATCAACGTCAAGTGGATCGCGTATTAAAAATCGTATTGCCGATTGTGTCATTTCTGATGGCAGTCATTTGTGCCAATATGAATATCTGGTCTCCCCTCTTTACTTTTGCCATCTTATGGATTGCCTTCTATGCCGTAGGTATCAAGCGTATGCCGATCTGGCACTGGGTAGTCGCGATCATCATTTATTGCTTGATAGATAATATTCTCAGTTATGGCAGTTTTAATTTGAGAGGATTTAACCGCCAGTTTGGTACCATGTTTATTTTTTTGGGTGTGATCGGTGTAGGACGTCCTTACTTCGACCGCTGGCTAATGAAAAAAGAGAATTAAAAAAAGCGCCCTTAGGCGCTTTTTTTATTGCAGGATTTATGCAGTCTTACGTAGATCTTTACGCAGGATTTTGCCTACGTTAGATTTTGGTAATTCATCCATAAATTCAACATAACGTGGGCGTTTATAACCGGTCAGATTTTCTTTTGCAAATGCCAGAACTTCTTCAGTCGTCAATGAAGGGTCTTTCTTCACCACAAACAGTTTTGGCACTTCACCTGATTTTTCATCTGGTACACCAATTGCAGCCACTTCCAGTACTTTTGGATGTTTCGCAACGACTTCTTCAATTTCAGAAGGATAAACGTTGAAGCCAGAGACCAGAATCATGTCTTTCTTACGGTCAACGATTTTGATGTAACCACGTGAATCCATAACACCGATATCACCGGTACGGAAGAAGCCATTTACCATCACTTTATCGGTTTCATCCGGACGGTTCCAATAGCCTTTCATCACCTGTGGACCACGGATTGAGATTTCACCCTGCTCACCGAGTGCAACTTCATTACCGTCATCATCCAGAATTGCAACTTCAGTCAAAGGTAACGGAATACCAATCGTACCGCTAAATGCTTCAGATGCCGGTGGGTTCGCAGTTGCTACTGGAGAGGTTTCAGACAGGCCATAACCTTCAATGATGTTAGTGCCAGTAATTTTCTTCCAAGCTTCTGCAGTAGAAGGCAGAACAGCCATACCACCGCCCATCGCCATTTTTAAACGGCTATGATCCAGTTGCTTGAACTCTTCGTTGTTTACAAGCGCATTAAACAGCGTGTTCACAGCAGGGAAGAATGTTGGCTGGTATTTACGTAATTCTTTCATCACCGCAGGCAGGTCACGCGGGTTAGGAATCAGAACGTTCGCCTGACCTTTATACATGCCGTAAAGTGCACAGACCATGAAAGCAAAGATGTGATAAAGCGGTAAAGCACAGAAAATACGGTCATCTGGCTGGCCATCTTGCGCACCGAATTTGCTCTGGAAGATACCATCACACTGCAACAGGTTAGCAACCAGGTTACGATGGGTCAGTTCAGCACCTTTAGAAACACCAGTAGTACCACCTGTGTACTGAAGTACAGCAGTATCACTTAAAGTCAATTCAGGGCGTTTATAGTTGCTTGGATTTACCTTGTTCAGTGCAGCATTGAACTTGATGTGACCAGGAATATCCCATGCCGGAATCTGCTTACGTACTGAACGCAATACGAAGTTCACCAAAGTACCTTTTAAAGCACCCAGCATGTCACCTACAGAAGCAACAACCACGTGCTTCACCGGCGTTTTGCCAATAATTGACTGATAAACGCTTGCAAAGTTCTCAATAATGACCAGAACTTCAGCACCAGAATCTTTTAACTGATGCTCAAGCTCACGTGATGTATATAGTGGATTTACATTCACCAGTACTAAACCAGCGCGGAACACCCCCAATGCTACGACCGGATACTGAAGAACGTTTGGCATCATTACAGCAACACGTGTGCCTTTTGCCAGACCCAAACTTTGTAAATATGCTGCGAATTTACGACTCGCTTCTTCCAACTCATTGAACGTTAAAGTCTTATCCATAAAGATAAAGGCATCACGTGAGCCAAATTTTTGGAAATTGCGTTCAAAAATATCAACCAGAGATGTATTTTCTGCTGGTAATTCTACAGTTTCTGGAATCCCTGTTTTTTGGTATTCAGCGAACCAAATCTTTTCCATAATGCCAATCTCTCCAATCATAATCCTTAGTAGTTCAACTGTTTTTTTCAATGCTGCACGTCATTTTTTAGACTTGTATATGTGCAACATTGCATCCATTTGTCGAATCGTTACTCATATATAACGTATTTCGATTCATGGATGCTAGTATTATCTTTGAATCAACAGTTTATTTGCTTTTTGATATCCACGTGGTAACAGGGTTCCTTTAGAGCCTCGTTTCCCAATATATTTTTGCAGGTCATCCCCTTTAAGTTTTAATTGTTGCTGTCCTGCAAGCACTTGAATTATTTCATCAAGTTTCAATATTGTCATGGATAAAATTTGATCTTTATCTTCAAGTTGTATCAATTTATTACCTTTACCTTTATTGAGTACAGGTAATTCCGACAGATCAACAACCAGCAGACGGCCAGCTGAACTGAGTAGTGCAACATGAGTTGCATCTTCCAGTGGTTGCAGGTTCATGACCTGCGCGCCTTCAGATAGATTCAGGAAAGCCTTACCTGCTTTGGCATTGGTATCCAGCTGCTTGGCCTGGGTTTTAAATCCATAACCTTTGCTGCTGACTGCTAGGATTTCCGCATCATCTTCAGCGACCAATACCTGCTTGAAACCGACTCCACTTGCCGGAGACAGTTTTGAACTCAATGGTTCACCGAGTCCTCGTGCCGATGGCAGGCTATTAATTGGCAAGCCATAGCTACGGCCACTATCATCTAATACATAGACGCGTTGATTAGATTTACCTTGGGCATGACTGAGATACTGATCGCCCGCACGGAAATTCAGATTTTCAGCATCCACTTCATGCCCTTTGGCACAGCGAATCCAGCCCGCTTCAGACAATACTACCGTTACAGGATCCGCTGGCAGCATTTCAGTTTCATCAATTGCAGCAGCTTCAGCACGTTGTACGATTGGAGAACGGCGATCATCCCCAAATTTCTTGGCATCTTCTTTTAGTTCATTGATGATCAAGGTTTTTAAAGACTCAGGATTCGCCAGCTGTTCACGAATCACGGCAGCTTTGGCTTCCAATTCTTCCTGTTCGCGGCGCAGTTCCATTTCTTCAAGCTTGGCCAGATGACGCAGTTTGAGTTCTAAAATAGCTTCGGCCTGAATCTCATCAATGCCAAAACGTTCCATCAACACTGGTTTAGGCTGATCTTCCTCACGAATAATCCGAATCACTTCATCAATATTCAGGTAGGCAATGATCAAACCGCCGAGAATATGCAGGCGTTTTTCGATCTTATTCAGATGATATTGCAGACGGCGAGTGACTGTAGTTTTACGGATTTCGATCCATTCCAGCAGAATACGACGAATCGATTTCACCTGTGGACGGCCATCCGCGCCAATCATGTTCATATTGACACGATAGCTGGATTCCAGATCTGTAGTCGCGAACAGATGGCTCATTACCGCTTCAGCATCAATACGGTTCGAACGCAATACCACCACTAAACGTGTTGGATTTTCATGGTCAGATTCATCACGAACATCAGTGACCAATGGCAGCTTTTTCGCCTGCATCTGGTCCGCGATCTGACTGATGATTTTTGAACCTGATACCTGATACGGCAATTCGGTGATCACGATTTCATTTTTATCAATGGTGTATACCGCACGCATGCGGTAACTGCCACGACCTGTCGTCTGAATTTTAAGCAGTTCGGAGGGTGGCGTAATGATTTCTGCTTTGGTCGGTAAATCCGGTCCCGGAATGTATTCTGCCATTTTGGCATCGGTCAGGTTCGGATTGCGAATCAGGGCGATAGTACCTTTCACCACTTCGCGCAAGTTGTGAGGCGGAATATCGGTCGCCATCCCCACAGCAATCCCGGTGGTACCATTTAACAGGATATTGGGAACACGTGCCGGCAAGTTGATCGGTTCTTTCATCGAACCATCGAAGTTATCCTGCCAGTCACAGGTACCCTGTCCTAGTTCGGATAAAAGCAGTTCGCTATATTGCGACAGTTTGGCTTCGGTATAACGCATCGCTGCAAAGGATTTAGGATCATCCGGTGAACCCCAGTTGCCCTGTCCTTCAATAAACGGATAGCGATAACTGAATGGCTGCGCCATTAAGACCATGGCTTCATAACAGGCCAAGTCACCATGCGGATGATATTTACCCAGTACATCCCCGACAGTACGTGCCGATTTTTTCGGTTTGCTGGTCCATTTTAGGCCCAGTTCACTCATGGCATAGACAATACGGCGCTGTACCGGTTTCAAACCGTCACTGATATGTGGCAATGCACGATCCATAATCACGTACATGGCATAATTTAAATAAGCTTGTTCGGTAAATTCGGCTACGGAACGGTTTTCTGTCGCATGATGCGCAAGGCTTGTCATAACAACCTATAATCCTAAAATTCGTTTTTGTATCAATGTTTCTTATGCTAAGTCGCGGCTGTGTGCTGCACAAGGGCAGTAAACTACACAGCGCGACAAATCGTGTCTTATGGGCTAAAAATATCCACTTTATAGCAGCTGAGCAACTAAAAAATCACCAACCTTATAAACCCATAGATTCTAGCGTCTTTCCCTTGGTCTCTTCACCTAGGACTAAAATGACCACAGCTACTGCGATTAATACTGCAGTAAACATGGTAAAGACGTAACTGAAACCATTTGGCATCCCCATCAAATGGGTTACGGCAAAAGGTGCAGCAATCCCGCCAATACGACCAATTGCACCGGCCCAGCCTGAACCAAAAGCACGGATATTGGTTGGATATTGTTCTGGGGTATAAGTATAGAGAACGCCCCATGCTCCCAGATTAAAGAAGGACATCAGACAGCCCCAGATCACAATTTCAGTGACACTACCGGACTGGCCAAAGAAATAGGCTGAAATCGCACACATGCCGATAAAGCCAGCTAAAGTTGCCTTACGACCGAGTTTTTCGACTAGCCATGCTGCCGCAATATAACCCGGCAATTGCGCCAGAATCATGACCAGGACATATTCAAAAGACTGCACGATGGTATAGCCTTCCTTGACCAGAAGGCTTGGTAACCAGGTAAAAATACCATAGTAGGAGAAAACGATCCCAAACCAGATCAGCCACAGCATCAAGGTTCGGCGGGCAAAAATACCACTCCAGAGCTGGGTAAACGAGATATTCTTCTTGTCAGCCACGGGTTTAACTTCAAAGATTTCCATGACTTCGACGCCGCATTTGCGCTCAATCTTTTTAACCAGAGCCTGCGCTTCATCTACCCGGCCACGATTGATCAGATACGGTACCGACTCAGGCACCAGTTTCCAGATTACGATGGCATACAGTGCCGGTATCCCGCCAATCATGAATGCAGCTTGCCAGCCAAAATCAGGAATCACAAAACGTGACACCAGTGCAGCCACCAGCCAGCCCAAGCCCCAGAAACTTTCCAGCAGCACAATGAAACGACCACGTACCCGTGCCGGGATATATTCACTGACCAGTGTCACCGCAACCGGCAACTGACCCCCTAATCCCAGACCGACGATAAAACGAAATACCAGTAACCAGGTCAGATTCGGCGCAAAGGCACAGGCAGCAGTCGCCAGACTATAAATCACCAGCGTACTGGCAAATACCGTTTTACGTCCCCAGCGATCTGCCAGTCCACCTGAGATAATCGCTCCAATCGCCATACCGATAAAACCGATCGAAACCACCCAGCTTTTCTGGTCAGCGGTCATCTGCCAGTCTTCAGCCATTTTCGCCAGAATAAAGGAAATCAATCCCGTATCCATGGCATCAAACATCCAGCCAAGACCAATCACCCATAAAAGAGTGTAGTGGAACTTGCCGATCGGCAAGCGCTGTATCCGAGAAACTAAATCCATAACAAAAATCTCTGATCAGGTGAAACGGGAGGTGCTGCTGTCCCAACAGGAGGTTTGATTTTTTATTTTTTTATACTACGAATACGTACGCCTGCGGGAAGTTTTCCCTCCCGCAGTTACCGTAATTCATATCAAGATTCGTCTTTGGATGAAGCGGACTGTTCGTCATCATCCTTATAGATAAACTTCGGCATTTCCAGACCGAAATAGATCGCAATCAAACGCAAACTAAAGCCAAAAATCAGGGTGGAAATAATGGTCAGTTCGAGTGACAGACCGAAATTGCTGCAGAGCCAGTAGAAGATGACTGCAACAAAGGAAATACTGGCATACAGTTCACGGCGGAAGACTAAAGGCACATCATTACATAAAATGTCACGTAAAATACCACCCGATACTCCGGTCAGAACCCCGGCGACCGCACTGACTACAAAACCATGCCCCATTTCCAGCGCAATCTGGCAGCCAATGATGGTAAAGCCAATCAGGCCCAAGGCATCCAGTACCAGGAAGATATTGCGTAAATGGCGCATCCATTTGGCAATCAGGATGGTGACAAAGGCGGCACAGCAAGTCAGCACCAGATATTCCGGGTGTTTGACCCAGGTCAAAGGATAATGGCCAAGTAGTACATCACGTACCGAACCACCACCGAGCGCCGTAACACAGGCAATAATCGTGACCCCAAACCAGTCCATACTACGCCGACCGGCAGACAAGGCTCCGGTCATGGCTTCAGCGGTAATTGCAATAATATAGATGACGGTCAGTAACATCGCCCTGCTTCCACCTGAGGCTATGAGATGGCGGCTATTCTAAGCTAAATTATGTGAAAATTATAAAAAATGCGCACAACATTGCTTAAATTTTTTCCCGGAGCCACAGATGCACGGCTGTTTCATTGTAAACTGTTGATCTGTCGTTGGATCTAGAAAGTACCAGCGATTCTCGAACTTTACAAAATGTGAAATTTCATGATGAATCTGGGCCTGCTTGCCATCGTGATAATGTGCTTTGAACTCGACCAGCGCATGGGTCTTGTCCAGCTTTTCATTGGCCTGCACGATTTCCAGCTTCAGCCATTGATTGGTTCTACTCCATTCAGCAATGGCTGGCATGTCCAAAGCCTGCTGCTGTCCACGGGCGGTAGTCTGCTGGATATAATCAATTTCATGCTTGGCAAAGGCACTATACCGCGAGCGCATTAATTGCTCGGCGTTTTGAGCCAATTGCTGGCCCTGATGTAGTGGCTGGCAACAGCTTGCGTATTCACCTCGTCCACATGGACATGCTTCTGACATCTCAATTCCATAAAAAATAGCCCGACAGTGCGGGCTATTTTAGCAAACTTTTAGCTTCGTCCTTCGGGCGCTGAACTAGTCTTTCCGGTTCGCTGGGGCAATGATATGCACCTTATCAATTTTGTGGCCGTCCATCGTGACCACCTCAAAGATATAATCATCTGCTTCGAGCTTTTCGCCATTTTCTGGCAAGCGCCCCAGATGGAACAGAATATAACCCGACAATGTCGAATATTCTTCCGTTTCATTGACCAGATCGCGATCCAGAAGCAGTGACACATGGCGAATATCGGTTGAACCATCCAGAATCAGGCTGCCATCTTCTAGACTCTCTACGGCTGCTTCCAACTGGTCTTCATCCGGGAATTCACCGGCAATCGCTTCCAGCACATCAATCGGTGTCGCCACGCCTTCAATGGAACCATATTCATTCAATACCAGTGCCATTTGTAGCGGTGCCTGACGTAGCTGATCCATCACCATCAAGACCTGAGCATTTTCATGCACAATCACAGGTTCACGCAGATGTTTTTCGAAGTCCAAAATACCTGTTTCGATGTATTCATTCAGGACTTTATGGGTTAGCACGACCCCAGCAATATTGTCCAGTTCACCACGCGCCACAATCAGGCGTGAATGGCTCATATGCAATAACTGCTCTTTGATACTGGCATGATCATTTTCCAGATCAATCCATTCCAGTTCAGGACGCGGTGTCATCACCGATTTCACCGGACGTTCTGACAGGCCAAGTACGCCCTGCACCATGACGCTATGGTAGACTCCACTTTCGTCGTCATCAAAGACTTCATCAGCAAAGGCACGAGTCGCCAGTACATCTTCCGGTTCAGAAGAATCATTGTCCTGAGCCGGTTTACCGCCCAGCATACGCATTACGGCAGACGCAGTACGGTAACGCATATCAGTTGTCGTCACCATTTTTTCCTGATTGCGTTTCATGGTCTGGTTAATGAACTCGACAATTACCGAGAAACCAATCGCGGCATATAGATAACCTTTTGGAATATGGAAACCGAAGCCTTCAACCACCAGCGAGAAACCAATCATCATCAGGAAGCCCAGACAGAGAATCACTACTGTCGGGTGCTTGTTGACGAAATCCATGAGGGCTTTAGAGGCCCACAACATGATACCGACCGCAATAATCACGGCGATCATCATCACAGACAGATCTTTGACCATACCAACCGCAGTAATCACGCTGTCGAGCGAGAACACGGCGTCCAGTACCACGATCTGCACAATCACCATCCAGAACACCGCCTGAACCGGATTTTCTTCCTTGGTCACAGGTTTGGCTTCCAGACGCTCATGCAGCTCCATAGTGCCTTTAAACAGCAGGAATACACCACCGAATAATAAGATCAGGTCGCGTCCTGAAAATGGATGCTCAAAGATATGGAATAGCGGTTCAGTAAGCGTTACGACCCAGGCAATCGATGCCAGCAACACCAGTCGCATTAACAGCGCCAAGCCCAGACCGGTAATACGCGCTGCATTACGCTGTTCGGGTGGAAGCTTTTCCGCCAGAATTGCAATAAAGACCAGGTTATCGATCCCGAGTACAATTTCAAGAACAATCAGTGTGAGTAAGCCAATCCAGGCAGAAGGATCTGACATCCATTCAAAAATCATTGCATCTGCTCCTCTAACCGAGGAGAAAAGCAAGTATTTGCATGATGAGATACAGGTTGATACCCGACTTGAATTAAAGACTTGATAATGTGACGTTTTACTGAATTAAAGCGCCAACTTCGACTACCCATGTGAGTTCTATTGTAGTAAGACAGACTTTCAGTATATCAAGAACAGCATGAAATTCACCTGTTTTCATCCGGGATTATGGATGAATTTGAATGAAAGATTTTGTCCTAAAATGAGGTCTGCTCATGGAATTGTCATATTTGTTAACTAAGTTATAGTAAGTAGATAAAAAAATGATAAGGTAAAAAAAATAAATGCAAAGTGTAATGGAAATGACCGATTATTTTAATGATAACTCCCCAAAAACAACACGCCCGCTAGTAGCTTTATATTGTGGCTCTCGTGCCGGCAACAAACCGATTTATCTGGAAAAAGCGATTCAACTGTCACAAGGTCTGGCCGAACATGGTTTTGGTCTGGTCTATGGCGGCGCCAGTATTGGTCTGATGGGCCAGGTGGCAGACACCATGATTCAGCATGGTGGTGAAGCGGTGGGCGTGATTCCGGAATTTATGCTGGATTATGAGATTGCCCATCCTCAACTCACAGAACTGCATATCGTCACCAGCATGCATCAGCGTAAGGCCATGATGGCAGATCGTGCCTGTGCCTTTGTCGCCTTGCCGGGTGGATTGGGAACCTTTGAAGAAATTCTGGAAATTGCGACCTGGGGTCAGCTGAACCAGCATCAAAAACCGATGATGCTGTATAACGTCAATGGCTTTTATAATCCCCTGATTGCCCAGCTTGATCTTGCGGTGCAGGAAGGCTTCTTGCCGCCCCAGCATCGGGCTAAACTGATTATCTGTGAACATGCAGATCAGATTTATACCACCTTGCTGAATCTGGATGCTCCGCAACGTTTCGTCGTTTAAATTTTCTTGTCTGCTTTAAATAGCAATGATTTAAAGCCATAAAAAAGCGAGCTTGATGCTCGCTTTTTTCATTTATACATGCCAAGACATTAACCGGAAATCGTGTGATAGAACCAAGGCAAAGTCGTCGCCAGAAACACACTAATGGCTAGACCAAACATCAGTTTCATGGCATCTTTGCTGACATTCCGTGAAGTACGGTGCTTGTTGACTTCGGTCACCAGCATCGAAATCGCAAATTCACGACCGGCCAGTAACCCTAGGAATACCCAAGTGGTACTCATCGGGATGTTACTCCACTCTTTGAACACCAGCAGAATCAATGCATAAATAAAGTCGATAATCGTAGCAGAACGGACATCCGTCACCCCGGTCTTGGTATCAACAATATTCTGGATAGCTCCACCACGCTGGTAAAGAATCATGCCCAGCAGGATGACAAAGACAGAAATTGCAAAGATCAGGAACTCAAACGGCACCTGACGCGGCACATAAACAAAGATATTAGCCAGATCCTGGATCAGCCACTGGCTCCACAGAAATGCCGTAGATAGCCATTGCAAGGCCATCCACATTGGGGAGTGTTGCTGATCACGGGTTTCACTGAAATAGACCGCGAGTTTTTTCATGACCAGACGATAGATCACAATCGCCACAAAGAAAGCGACGGCGTAACCCATCATTGACTTGGTCAGCATGGAACCCAGACTGCTCGGGGAGAAAATCGTGAGCACCAAGAAAGTAGTACTGACCGGAATGCCATATTTGGTCAAAATGATCAGTAAAAGAGGCGGTACCACATATAGCCAGGTGACCCCATCTTCAGGGAAAGGAATGGTTTCCAGACGTCCATAAGAGGCATCCCCTACCCCAGAAGCAAACCAGCCATAAATTAACACCACAACCAGAATAGTACTGATGTAAATCCAGAGTACCCACCATGGGCGATGTGAGTTCGATGAAATAAATGTTCCTAATGTTTGCGGAACATCATTCCCCACGATGGAATAGGCGGCCAGACAGAAGCCAACTACCATCAGAATCTCGATGGTCATAAGTACAAAACCTTTTACTAGACAGTTCCCAGTACAGCAGTTCTGGAAGTTTGCCCCAGATTATGACGGTTTTATTTCATTTTCATGACATTTCCGTCATATTTTTTTGTAGCCTGCTCCTTAAAAAGAAGCTTGAAGTGTTCCAAAAATGACGTATTTATGAATCTGTATCAATTTGAGAGGTTCGCAGTATAGAAATATATCTTTTACCCTTTCCTCTTCAATAACTGAAATCAGGCTGTGAATTCATTAGCATTTTGTCTACACGACTCCTATTCACAATCGTTTTTATTTCAGTCACACTGCTGCATAGATTTCTTTAAACTATTCAAAATAGATGATTTTTTAAATCCATGAATGTCACTCCTACGCATCAATCCCTACAACCTGAATTCAGACTGCTGGTCTTGCTGGTATCGATTGGCTTTTTCATGCAAGGCCTGGATACCACGATTATCAATACCGCCTTGCCTGCGATTGCCAGTAACCTGCAGGAAGATCCGTTACGGATGCATAGTGTGGTGGTGGCCTATGTGCTTTCTGTGGCAGCCTGCATTCCCTTAAGTGGCTGGCTGGCAGATCGCTTTGGGGTTCGGAATATCTATTTTGCAGCGATCATTATTTTTGCTCTGGCCTCACTCGGCTGTGCCTGGTCTGAGAATCTGAATGAACTACTGGTTTATCGGGTATTTCAGGGCATTGGAGGTGCTTTGCTGCTTCCAGTCGGACGACTGGCCATGCTGAAAATTATTCCTCGTACCCAGTTTCTATCCGCTATGAGTCTGATGAGTCTGGCCGGACTAATGGGTCCTTTAATCGGTCCAACCTTAGGTGGCTGGATGGTGGAATACCTGTCCTGGCACTGGATTTTCCTGATCAATCTGCCGATTGGTCTGCTGGGTGCATTGATTACCTTTAAAGCTATGCCCAATATTACCGAACCGACGGTACAGCGTTTTGATTTTGGCGGTTTTATTCTACTGGTCATCGCAATGATCGGCTTGTGTCTAGGGATTGAAAACTTTGCCAATCCACAATATCCACTATGGTGGAGCTTAAGTTTGGTGGGAAGTGGTCTGATTGCCTCACTCATCTACGCCTACCATTCGCATACTCATCTGAATGCACTATTTCGCAGTAAATTATTTAAAAATAAGATCTATTCGATTGGCATCCTGGGTAATTTCTTTGCCCGGCTCGGCGGTAACTCGATTCCGTTTTTATTGCCTTTAATGTTGCAGGTCGCTTTTGGTTTTGAACCTTTTATTACCGGTTTACTGATGATTCCAACCGTACTCGGTTCTTTAGCATCTAAACCGATTATCCGCAAAATCATTCAACGTTTCGGTTATCGTAGAGTCTTGTTGATCAACACCTTGCTGGTCGGTCTATGTATTGCCAGTTTTGCCTTGACTACGGCGGAAACCCCTATCTGGCTAAGAGCCATTCATTTCTTTGTGTTCGGGATTCTGAATTCGCTGCAATTTGTCTCAATGAATACGCTGACTTTAAAAGATTTAAGCCAGCAGGATGCCAGCAGTGGTAACAGTTTTCTGTCGATGATCATGATGCTGTCAATGAGTATCGGGGTGGCACTGGCAGGTACGCTAGTGAATATGTTTAGTGCCTACTTCGGCCCTGAGCAGCTGGATAATGCCTTCCACGTTTCGCTGCTCTGTCTAGGCTGTATTAACATTATTGCTGCCTATATTTTCTGGCATATCCCCAAAAACACACCAGTCTAGGGCAGAATATAAACTCGATATGAATATCTCTAGATTAGGCCACCGTGCACATGAAAGCAGCTCCCACTTCTAGCAACTGGAAAAAACACTCAGTGATTGCAGTCGGGCTGCTGATTACGCTTGTGGTAACCACTGTGCTTTATCTGCTGGTTTTCAAACAGCCTTCAGCGCATGCAGCAGATTATCCGATTCATGGTTTTGATGTTTCCCATCATCAGAAAGAAATAGACTGGAAGAAAATCCCAAAACAGAAATATAAATTTGTCTATTTAAAATCCACAGAAGGTGGTGATTTTAAAGATACCAAGTTTCAGGAATACTGGCTGCAGGCCCGCGAACAGGGCTTTCTGGTCGGTGCTTATCATTTTTATCGGCTTTGCCGTGATGGCAGTATTCAGGCTCAGAATTTTATAGAGTCTGTTCCGCGTAAAATGGATGCCCTGCCACCCGTAATGGATCTGGAATATGACAGCAAGTGCATTAATCACTACTCTAAAGAGCAGCTGCTCAAGGAAATCCGGATCATGCATGATGCCTTAAAACACCATTATGGCAAGCAGCCGATCTTCTATGTGTCCAAATCTTTTTATAACATCGTGCTGGCGGGAGAGTTTACTGACGTACCGCTCTGGGTACGTGAGTACCAAGGTTTACCAGATTTAAAGGGTCAGCCTAAATGGACCTTCTGGCAACATACCAGTCAAGGTGAAATTCCTGGCATTGCCCGTACTGTGGATCTCAACGTGTTTTATGGCTCGGAGCAGGACTGGATCAAATTTTTACAGCAGAACATTATTCCCACCCCAGATCAGCCCAAGCCTCCGGCCAAGAAATAAACCTAATTTCTCCCTGATTCAACCATGAAATGGATATTGAATTATTTAGACAGGATATGCTTCGTCTTGAATAATACTTTAGCCTGTTTACTTGTCAATCCGGTCTCTTCCCAATCCAGCTAAAGCCACTTAAGATACTGGATATGCGCAAAATTATTCATATCGATATGGATGCCTTCTACGCCTCAGTCGAGCTGCGTGAGCGTCCGGAGCTGAACGCTCTGCCTGTGGTGATTGCCTCGCATCATCCGCGGGCAGTGGTCGCGGCTGCCTCCTATCCGGCCCGCGAATTCGGACTGCGCTCTGCCATGCCGATGACTCAAGCACGTAAGCTCTGCCCTCAGGTCATCGTGATTGAACCGGATTTTGCCAAATACCGTCAGGTCTCTGGTCAGATTCATCAAATATTTCAAACTTATACCAAGGTCATCGAACCGTTGTCTCTGGATGAAGCTTATCTGGATGTCACCGAAAATTTGCAGCAGATTCCAAGTGCCACTGAAGTGGCAATGCGCATTCGTGAAGATATTTTTCAAACTACTGGACTAACCGCTTCTGCCGGCGTGGCCCCGAATAAATTTCTCGCCAAGATTGCCTCCGACTGGCATAAGCCGAATGGAATCTGTGTTATCAAACCTTCACAAGTAAAGCGTTTTATTCAGGATCTTCCACTGAAGAAAATTCCCGGTGTAGGCAAAGTCACTCAAGAAAAACTAAAAAGTTTGAATCTGGAAACCTTGGGAGATTTACAGCAGATTGAAGAAGCGATCCTGATTCAACATTTTGGCAAATATGGACGGCGCCTGTTTTTCTATGCTCAGGGCATTGATGATCGGCCAGTCGAAGCTGAACGGGAACGCCAGCAGATTTCCAAGGAAACCACTTTCGATGATGATCTGTATTTACCGCAATGCCAGCCTTACTGGCAGCTATTAATTACCCAGCTCTGGCAGAGTCTGGAAAAAAAGCAGCTCTCTGCCCGCGGAGTTACTGTAAAGCTGAGAATGAAGAATTTTCAGACCATGCAGCATAGTAAAAGTTTCAGCCAGCTGCTGCGTAGCCCGCAAGAACTGGAGCAAGCTTTATACTTACTGCTTCAAGAGATGCATATTACTCCTCAACTGCAATTTCGGCTGATTGGGCTTGGCGTTTATCAACTCGCTGCACGTGAAACAGAAACGCAATTACTCCTACTTTAGACCTATTTTGTACAAGTATTAGACGTTAGTTTAAAAATACGGCAACTTTGTTTTTACATTTTGAATTTTTGGAGTACTCTATCTGCGCAATGCATTATCCATGTATGTGCTGAGATGCTGAAAATCACCTTTACTTTCAGCATACTGTCCTGTGATTGGCGTGACGATCAAATCCGAATATTACAGGGCAACTCTGATGTATCTCATGGAATCCCTCCCTGCATGTCCTCTGTAAATTCTTCTGTTATTCAAGAACGACGCGCGCGTAAAGCGGCGTTATCCAGTTTTGTTGGTGCTGTTGTCGATTGGTATGATTTTCTCCTTTACGGCATTGTTGCGGCCTTAATTTTTAAAGACCAGTTTTTCCCAAGCATTGGTGCCAATATGGGTACCTTGGCGGCTTTAGCCACCTTTGGGGTAGGCTTCCTGTTTCGTCCTCTAGGCGGTGTGGTATTTGGTCATTTCGGCGACAAGCTCGGCCGCAAGAAAATGCTGGTTCTGACTGTGGTCCTGATGGGGATTTCCACCGTCGGGATTGGTTTTTTACCTAATTTCGAAGCCATTGGCTGGTGGGCACCGGTTTTACTGGTGACCCTGCGTGCCATTCAAGGCTTTGCAGTCGGTGGTGAATGGGGTGGTGCTGCCCTGATGGCGGTGGAAAATGCCCCTAAAGGCAAAAAAGCCTTTTATAGCAGTGGTGTTCAGGTCGGCTATGGCGTAGGTCTGGTACTGGCAACGGGTGCGGTATCCGTTATTATTGCCACACTGGGTGAAGAGGCTTTTGCTGAATGGGCTTGGCGCATTCCGTTTATTGCCAGTATCGTGCTGATCGGGATTGCGATGTGGATTCGCCGTGATCAGGATGAATCTCAAGAATTCGTAGAGAAAGTGATTAAGGCAGATCATCATCCAGAAAAACTGCCAATCTTGCAGGCCATCAGCAAACATCCTAAAGCTTTCTTTTATATTATTGCCTTACGTTTGACCGAACTGCTGACCATGTATCTGGTCACCAACTTTGCCCTAAACTATTCCACCAATAATCTGGGCATGGACAAACAGTTCTTCCTGAATATCACCCTGATGGTCGGTGCGATCAGCTGTTTCAGTATTCCTTTCTTTGCCTGGCTATCGGATAAAATCCAGCATAAAACCATGTGCGTCTGGGGTGGTCTGATCGGTGCACTGTCTGCCTTTCCGTTTTTTATGGCACTGGATACACAAAATACCTGGATGATTATTGTTGGCGCCATTCTACTGGCCAATGTCGCGCATGACATGGTGGTCAGCGTGCATCAACCGATTTTTACCTCGCTATTTGGTACGGAATATCGCTATAGCGGTGCCGGAGTCGGTTATCAGGTCGCCAGTATTATTGGTGGTGGTTTTACCCCAATGATTGCAGCCTCCTTAGTGATTTGGGGTGATGGTTCATGGCATTATGTAGCCATCTATCTTGCGATAGGCTGCCTATTGACTGCATTAGTCGCAGCCTTGATGCCAAAAACCAAGGATTAAGCTGATGTCTGTTCAACGTTTGCATGTTTCACAACGCTTTTCTGAGATCGCCATTGCCGGCAATCTGGTTCATCTTGCCGGCCAGCTGGCGACAGATCTGGATCTGGATATCAAAGGTCAAACCCAGCAGACACTGGATATTATCGATCAGTTCCTGGCGGATGCCGGTACCGATAAAAGCCAGATCATGTCTGTGACGATTTATCTCAAAGATATTGAAAAAGATTATGCAGCGTTTAATGAAGTCTGGGATGCCTGGGTATCGGATATTCAAGCCCTACCCCGCACCTGTGTCGAAGCTAAACTGTATGATCCACGCGTGTTAGTGGAACTGACTGTCGTAGCCGTCAAACCTGAATAGACTTCTATTCAGGCCTAATTGCTACTCATCTAAAATAGAAAAAAGTATGCACTTGGCATACTTTTTTCGCTTAGGTTCTATCAGTTTAATGCTTTGACTTTACGTCGTTCCAGATCTGAATAGAGATGATATTTTTTGAGATCATTCACAGCGGTAAATCTCTGGTCTTTACTGGAATGCTCCTGCTCACGCAGGAAATCTCCTCGTAACTGATAATATTCCGGTACATCTTCATAGCGAATGACCCGATAACCGGCCATAGTCAACAAGGCATCCTGAAATTGCGCCTGCTGTGGACGTTTTAAAATCACCGGATCATCGACGGCTACAATGGCGACAATCTGGTATTGCTGATCCAGAATCACAAAATCTGCAATCAGATCACGATACTTGTGCCGGGTACGACCAAATTTGGTAGTAAGTAGTGCATCATAAGAAACATGGGCCAGTACAATATAATCAGGCAATACTTCTTTCAGGCGTGTAAACGTCAGTTGTTCATTTGGATTAAAAATAGCGCGCTGTTTTAAGGCGCTGTCTTGCGGTTTTGGGCTATTCCTTAGCTGCTTCCATGCCATGAGCACGACACAGAACACCAAGAAACTCCCTATCATCATATAGGTGGTCATGACTCAATCCTTGCATTCTTATAATCATTCTTGTTTTATTGTTATCCAGTATAAACCCATACTATTTTTAAAATTGCCCTGCTACCATTCTGTGTAGAGACCAATACAATTCGTAGCAAAACTTGATTGCCAGTTACTTAAAAACCGCTTTTTACTATTTCAATAGAAATTAGGGTTAAATCCTTATATGCGACTGTAAAATAGTCTCCTGATAGATCGCAATATAAATCGGTTGAACTGTAAGACAATTCCGACAAAGTGTTATTTTTATATCATTTTTCAAAAATTTAAATCGACTAAAAATAAAATATTTTACATTTTAATTGAGAACCTGAAAGCCGCATCAATAAAGTCTGAACATAAAAAAGACACCCGAAGTGTCTTTTTTATCAGCTTAATCAAGCACGTGATTTTGGCTTTGATTTTGCTTTAGGTTTAGGGCCGCCGAATGGCTTTTTCGCATCACCCGTTTCACGCGGTGGCAGACCAGTATGCTGGGTCAGAATCTGGCCTTTTTTCGGACGGTTATTTTGAGCCTGACCACGATTACCTGGGTTAGCAGTACGTTTCTGTGAATCACCCGCTACAGTCGAATTCTTCTTACGTGCAGACTGGTATTGCCCATCTGTACCTGTAGGTTGATAGGTTGGAATCAGATGCTGTTTCGAGTTACCAATCAGATCCTGACGCCCCATTTCCTTTAAAGCTTCACGCAATAAAGGCCAGTTGTTTGGATCATGATAACGCAAGAAGGCTTTATGCAGACGACGACGTTTCTCACCTTTCACGATGTCCACATCTTCAGTATAACGCGCGACTTTCGCCAGCGGGTTTTTACCGGTGTAGTACATGGTGGTTGCAGTGGCCATTGGTGATGGATAGAAGGTTTGTACCTGATCGGCACGGAAGCCATTCTTTTTCAACCAGATCGCCAGATTCATCATGTCGTAATCAGTGGTACCCGGATGCGCCGCGATGAAATAAGGAATCAGATACTGTTCCTTGCCGGCTTCCTTACTGAAACGATCAAACATCTGTTTGAAGCGATCATACGTTCCGATGCCCGGTTTCATCATCTTCGATAATGGACCTTTTTCGGTATGTTCTGGCGCGATCTTCAGATAACCACCCACGTGATGGGTCACCAACTCTCTGACATATTCTGGGTTCAATACGGCAAGGTCATAACGCAGACCTGAGCCAATCAGAATCTTTTTAATACCCGGTAAAGCACGTGCCTTACGATACAACTGAGTCAACGGTGCATGGTCGGTATGCAGGTTTTGACATACGCCCGGGAATACACATGAAGGTTTACGACAGTTCTTCTCAATCTCAGGATCTTTACATGCCAAACGGTACATGTTGGCTGTTGGGCCACCCAAATCTGAAATAATGCCGGTAAAACCCGGAGCCGTATCACGAATCTTTTCCACTTCACGTAAAATCGATTCTTCAGAACGGTTCTGGATGATACGACCTTCATGTTCAGTGATCGAACAGAAAGTACAGCCACCAAAACAGCCACGCATGATGTTCACCGAGAACTTGATCATGTCAAAGGCTGGGAAACGGGCATTACCATAAGATGGATGTGGCAGACGTGCATAAGGCAGGTCAAACACATAGTCCATCTCTTCAGTTGTCAGTGGAATCGGTGGCGGATTGATCCAGACATCACGTTCGCCATGTTTTTGTACCAAAGCACGCGCGTTCCCTGGATTAGTTTCCAGATGCAGAATACGGTTGGCATGCGCATACAGCACAGGATCATTCGCCACTTCTTCAAAAGAAGGCAAACGAATCACTGCCAATTCACGTGGTGGTAATTTATGTTTAATTGCTTTAGAAGCTGGTTGTAGCTGCACAATTTGCGTATCTGGATCTAAATTGTCCCCTTCACGCACGATTGGGTTGGCTACGACTTCTTTCTGGAAATTCTGGTATTGGCTTAAACTGTTGCCTTTATCTTTTTCAATTTCACAGCCATCAATATCTTCGCTCATCACATAGGGATTGATGATCGGATCGACACGGCCAATGGTATCGACATCATTCGATGCGATTTCGACAAACTGAGCTTTCGCAGCTCGGTTATGTTTATTGATAATGAATGCAGTACCACGAACATCAGTAATCTGATGAATCTTTTCACCTTTGGCCAGACGATGCATGATCTCAATGATCGAGCGTTCGCCATTACCGTACATCAACAGATCCGCTTTCGAATCCATTAGGATCGAACGACGGACTTTATCTGACCAGTAATCATAATGCGCGATACGACGTAACGAACCTTCGATCCCGCCTAACAGTACCGGCACATCCGGGAAAGCTTCACGACAACGCTGACAGTAGACAGTTGCGGCACGGTCTGGACGTTTATTCGGCTGGTTATCTGGAGAATAGGCATCATCCGAGCGGATTTTACGGTCAGCCGTATAACGGTTAATCATCGAGTCCATATTACCGGCAGAAACACCCCAGGCAATATTTGGCTTGCCGAGTACACGGAAAGCTTCTACATTGGTCCAATCTGGTTGGGCAATAATCCCCACGCGGAAACCTTGCGCTTCAAGTACACGTCCAATAATCCCGGTCACAAATGACGGGTGGTCAATGTAGGCATCACCGCAGACAAAAATAAAGTCACAGCTGTCCCAACCGAGTTGGTCCATTTCCTCGCGTGACATCGGCAAAAAAGGCGCGGGTTCAAAACATGACGCCCAATATTTGTCGTAATCAAACAACGCTTTAGGCGCAGTCTGAGCGGTATAAGCAGTAGACATGGCTAGCAATTCTCGGCTGGCAGATGGAAGATCAGAAAAGTGATCAAAGATGAAAGCCGAGTATTTTAGCATGAATTCGGCTCAGGTTGCTTGATTATAATTTATACAATATTGGCTTTAAGCCCTTACTCAGGAATATATGTTCATTCTGGTTTTAAATGATCAGCCACAGGCTTTAAGCGTTGTGCCATCCATAAGCCCAATCCTAAAATAATGGTAATAAATACACTTAGTCCTAACCATCCGGAATTTTCCCAGACCAGTCCACTTGAACTTCCAAGTAAGCTTGAACCCAAGTAATAACAGAACAAATAAAGGGATGAACCTACCGCACGATACTGTAAAGATTGCACTGATACCCAGCTACTGGCAGTTGAATGGGCGGCAAAAAAGGAAAAGGTAAAAATCAGCAAGCCAATAAATACAAAAGCCAAGTTATTAATGAGCATCAGGGCTAAGCTAAGCAACATCGTACCCAGCATGGCAGCCAATACCTGAAAGCGTCCAAACTTTCGACTCCAGGCTGCGGCTCGAGGAGAACTATAAATCCCGGCCAGATAAGTAATCGAAATCAGACCGATCCAGACATGAGACAGTTCAAATGGCGCTTGAATCAAACGATAACTCAGATAGTTAAATACCGAGACAAAGCCACCCATCAGGATGAAGCCCTGTAAAAACAGAATTCTTAATTTAGGATCACTCAGATTCTGCTGAAATGCTCTGATAAAACGGCTGAACTGAATAGGATAAGCTTTGAAATGCCTGGACTTCGGTAATAGAAAATAAAAAGTTGTCGCAATACATAGATTCAGCAATCCAATAATCAAAGTCGCGGATTGCCAGGAAATAAAATCGACTAATGTCCCAGCAATCAATCGACCACTCATACCACCAATCGCAGTTCCGGAAATATACAGCCCCATGGCAAAGCCGACATCCTGCTCTGCCACTTCCTCTCCAATATATGTCATCGCCACGGCTGCCACACCACTGACCGTTAAACCAATCAGTACTCGTGTGGCTAGAAATATCGACCAGATTGGCAGTAAAGCACTGAGTAACAGTAAGACTGAAACTGAAAATAACGACCAGACCATTATCGGCTTACGGCCAAAACGGTCTGAAATCAGACCAGTAAAGATCAAGCCAATAGCCAAGGCAATGGTAGAGAAGGAAAGTGGAAAACTGCTTTGTGTTGGAGAGATATGAAAATAATCCGCCAGAATCGGCATCATCGGTTGGACACAATACAGCGATGAAAAAATCGCGAAACCCGCCAGAAATAAGGAGAATAAAATAGCTTTAAAAGCAGATGAACCATATGCGATATGGCTTGAAGATGAATTTGAGGACATATCCGCTCCATGAACCTGCTCAGTATACGCCTCTCAATTCGCCTTTTATGTGATGATTCAGTTTAAATAACCATCGAATAATTAATTTTCTTAAACCCCACGCATAAAAAAAGCCCCCTGCGTGAGCAGAGGGCTTTTGGAATAATGAGCTGGCGATGACTTACTCTCACATGGGAGACCCCACACTACCATCAGCGCTAAGAGGTTTCACTTCTGAGT